>NZ_NKUH01000015.1:0-61706 GCF_009192895.1 Xanthomonas sp. LMG 12460
CCCACAGGGGCTTGCGGCGACCCCGCCGGGTGCACTGTGGGAGGGACTTCAGTCCCGACGCATTGCGCCATCGGAAGGCTCACCACCTCGCGCGTCGCGGATGCATGACCGTTGACTCCTGCGGAACGGCGCGATGCGTGACGGACACCGGTGGTTGGCGCTGTCCCGAAGGCGCCCCGCGGGCGCTGCGCCTGCCGCACGTCGACGGCAGGCGCCTCGGTATGCGGCCGGCTCAGCGCAGCTCGCGTTCGAACAGCTTGAGGATGCGCTTGTACTCGTCCAGCCAGGAATCGGCGCGGGTGAAGCCGTGCTTCTCCAGCGGGTACGGCGCGATCTCCCAGTTGTCCTTGTGCAGCTCGATCAGCTTCTGGGTCATGTCGACCGAGTCCTTGAAGAACACGTTGTCGTCGACCATGCCGTGGGCGATCAGCAGGTGGTCGCGCAGGCCGCTGGCGTATTCGATCGGCGAGGAGGTGCGGTAGGCCTCCGGGTCCAGGTCCGGGGTGTTGAGGATGTTGGAGGTGTATTCGTGGTTGTACTGGCTCCAGTCGGCCACCGGGCGCAGCGCGGCGCCGGCCTTGAACGTGCCGGGGCTGCGGAACAGCGCCATGTAGGTCATGAAGCCGCCGTAGGAACCGCCGTAGATGCCGGCGCGGCTGCGGTCGCCCTGCTTGCTGTCGACCAGCCAGTCCAGGCCGTCCAGGTAGTCCTCCAGCTCCGGATGGCCCATGTCGCGGTAGATCGCGGTGCGCCAGTCGCGGCCGTAGCCGGCGCTGGCGCGGTAGTCCAGGTCCAGCACGATGTAGCCCTTCTGCACCAGCAGGTTGTGGAACATCTGCTCGCGGAAGTACGGGGTGTAGCGCGCCGACACGTTCTGCAGGTAGCCGGCGCCGTGCACGAACATCACCACCGGATAGCGCTTGCCCGGCTCCGGCTGCGCCGGACCGTAGTACTTGCCCCAGACGGTGCCGGCGCCGTGCTTGGACGGCACCTGCACGAACTGCGGCTGTACCCATTGGCGCGCCTTGAACGCGGCACTGCGGGTGTCGGTGAGCACGCGCGCGTTGCCGCCGGCGGCCGGCAGCACCGCCAGTTGCGGCGGCAGGTAGGGGCCGGAGTAGTGCACCAGCAGTTGCTGGCCGTCCGGCGAAAGCGCGAAGTCCTCCACGCCGTCCAGCGAGGTCAGTTCGGCGACGCTGTCGTTGCGCAGGTCGAGCTTGCACACCTCGTAGTCGCCCGGCCACTTGCGGTTGCACAGGAACAGGAAGCCCTGGCCGTCGGCGCTGACCACCGGCGCGGACACTTCCCACTTGCCGGATGTGCGCTGGCGCGGCTTCTCGGTGCCGCGCTGGGTGTACAGGTGCGAATAGCCGGACTGCTCGGACAGCAGCCACAGCGTCTGGTTGTCCGGCATCCAGCCGAAGTCGTTGAAGCTCCAGTTGATCCAGGCCGGATCGGTCAGGCGGTGGCGCGGCTGCAGCACCGCCTTGTCCAGGTCGACGCTGGCGATCCAGCGGTCCTTGTTGTCCACCGCGCGCAGCAGCACGGCGACATTGCGGCCGTCCTCGCTCCAGTGCATCGAGGCGCCGCTGCCGTCGCCGTCGGTTTCCACGCGCACCGCGCGCGGGCCCTGCAGCGGCTCCTGCTTGGCGGCCTTGCGCAGCGCCGCCAGCGGATCGGTGCCGATGCCGGGCAGCACCGACAGGTCGAGCTTGCGCGCACTGCCGGCCACCGCGTCGACCAGCCACAGGGTCTGCGCCACCGGCGAATTGCGTCCGACCAGGGTGCGCGCCTCCTGGAACTCGGCGTAGCCGGATTCGGTCACGTACTTGGGCATCTTGCTGTCGCGGCCTTCCTCGGCGCCCTTGGCGTGGGTGACGACCAGCAGGTGGCGGCCGTCCGGCGACAGCGCACTGTCGTCGACCACCACGTCGTCGCCCAGGTACACCGGTGCCGGCGCGCGGCTGCTGTCGGCGCGGCGCCAGGCCTGCTCCTGCTGGCGCAGCAGCTCGCGCTGCGCGCGGTCGCGGGCCAGGGTTTCCAGGGTGCGCAGCTGCTGCTCGCGCAGCACGTCGGGCTTGGGCGCGGCATCGGGATCGCGCTCGGCCTTGAGCACCGCGGCCTGCTGCACGCCGCCACCCGGGCTCCAGCGGTACCAGTCGTTGCCGACCCGCCACAGCGCGCCGCCATCGGTGGTGAACTGCGGCCGCGCGGCAGCCTGGTTGCTGCGGGTCAGCTGGGTCAGCGCGCCGCTGCGCAGGTCGCGCAGGAATACGTCGCCGTTGCGCACGAACAGCATGCGCTGGCGGCGTGCGTCGTAGACCGGGTTGGCCGCGTCCAGGGTGCTGCGCTGGGCGTCCTCGACCCGCTGCGCGGCGGCGCCGTCGACGCCCTGGCGGTAGGTGTCGCGCACCGGGCTGCCGGTGCGCTTGAGCTGGTACTGCACCTGGTGCCCGTCCCAGGCCCACCAAGCGTCCTCGACCGGCGGCCCGATCCAGTCCGGATCGGCCATGGCCTGCTCGATGGTCAGCGGGGCGGCGGCATCCTGGGCCGCGGCCAGCGGCGGCAGGCAGGACAGGGACAGCAACACAACAGCGCTCAGGGCGAGACGACGCATCTGGAATTCCGGGCGAACGGCAAACCGCAAGCGTAGCAGTCGCCAGGGCGGTGGCGATTGCGCCGTTGGTCATGGGCGCCACCGGGAGCGGAGGCCTTGTAATCTTGGCGAGGGTGTTGGCGGACCCGCATCGGGTAAGTCGGCGCACGCGGTGGCTGCGCCATGATTGCTTGTCACACCGCGCGTCGCTTCAGGTCACGACGGCCTGGAATGACGCAGGCCAGGGTCGACACGCCACTGAGCAAGCATGCAAACGCTGGGGGAACCATGAAAAGTGTGCTTGTGTGGGCGGCGCTTGCAACAGTTGGCGGACCGCAAACGCACGACTTGCCGAAGACCGACTGCGCCTCCAGCTTGCGCCCGCTCGAAACCATTCAGCCAGCGCTGCCAGGGCGCACGGGAAGCCAGTTCATCGGCTCGATCTACGTCGCGATCGTGATCGAAAGGAACGGCGACGTATCGGTTGCCGAAATATCGAGGGTCGATATCAAGCAGTTGGAGAGAAGGAGATTCCCCGATTCAGGATACGCTGAAGCGGTGCTTGATGCTGTCGGACAGTGGAAGTTTCCCGAGGTGAGCATGCGATGCAAAAAGGAAGTCAAGGTAGAGTTGGCGTTGTCTCATTGATGGAGGCGCCGGGCTTGAGACGGGGCCCGATGAACCGAGCCTCGAACAGAGCCCTCTTTCCGCTATCGCGGTTGCGCCAACCCTGCGGCAATGGCGGCGCTGCGACAAACCGTCACATCCCATTTCGCCGCGCCGCACCAACAATAGGCATCGTTTCCGCTGCCTCAGGCGCTACCCATGGACGCCCTGCTGCTGTCGCGCATCCAGTTTGGATTCGTCATCAGTTTCCACGTGCTGTTCCCGGCCTTCACCATCGGCCTGTCGAGCTGGCTGGCGTTCCTGGAGTGGCGCTGGCTGCGCACCCGCGACACGGTATGGCGCGATCTGTACTTTTTCTGGCTGAAGATCTTCGCCGTGTCCTTCGGGATGGGTGTGGTCAGCGGCATCGTGATGAGCTTCCAGTTCGGCACCAACTGGGCGGTGCTCAGCGAACGTGCCGGCAACATCCTCGGTCCGCTGCTCAGCTACGAGGTGCTGACCGCGTTTTTCCTGGAAGCCTCGTTCCTGGGGGTGATGCTGTTCGGCTGGCACAAGGTGCCGGAGAAGCTGCACTTCCTGGCCACCTGCCTGGTCGCCATCGGCACGCTGATCTCCACGTTCTGGATCCTGTCGGCCAATAGCTGGCTGCAGACGCCGGCCGGCTATGCGGTGGTCGAAGGCGTGTTCCATCCGGCCAACTGGCGCGAGGTGATCTTCAATCCCTCCTTCCCGTACCGGCTCACGCACATGGTGCTGGCCGCATTCATCACCACCTGTTTCGTGATCGGCGGGGTCAGCGGCTGGTACCTGCGCCGCGGCGAGCACCTGGATGCAGCCGGGCGCATGCTCAAGCTGGCGGTGGCGTTCGCCGCGATCGCGCTGCCGTTGCAGATCGCCGCCGGCGATGCGCATGGCTTGAACACGCTCGAGCACCAGCCGATCAAGGTGGCGGCGATGGAGGGGCACTGGCATGGCGAGGCGAAGGGGCAGGGCGTACCGCTGGTGGTGTTCGCGGTCCCCAACGAGGCCGCCGAGCGCAACGATTACGAAGTGACCATCCCGCGCCTGGGCAGCGTGATCCTCACCCACACGCTGGATGGCGAGATCACCCCGCTGACCGCGGTGCCGCGGGACGAGCGGCCGCCGGTGAAGCCGGTGTTCTACGCGTTCCGGGTGATGGTCGGGCTGGGCATGGCGATGCTGCTGCTGGCGCTGGTCTCGCTGTTCTTCTGGTGGCGCGGCACGTTGCTGCGCCGACGCGCGCTGCACCTGGCGTGGAACGCGATGCTGCCGGCCGGGTTCGTGGCCCTGGTCGCCGGCTGGTTCGTCACCGAGATCGGGCGCCAGCCCTACGTGATCTATGGCCTGCTGCACACCCGCGATGCGGTCAGCCCTACGCTCAGCCCGGCGATGGTGTGGATCTCGCTGAGCGTGTACGTGCTCGCCTACGCGCTGGTGTTCGGCTTCGGCAGTTGGTACATCCTGCGCATGCTGCGCCACGGGCCGCTGCCGCACGAGCCGGCGCCGCGCATGCAGGAAGGCGACAAGACCCCGGCGCGGCCGCTGTCGGCGGCCGACGACGACATCGAGGAGACCCGCTGATGGACATGGCGACCGTATTGCCGGTGATCTGGTTCGGCGTGATCGGCTTCGGCGTGCTGATGTACGTGCTGCTGGACGGCTTCGTGCTCGGCCTCGGCATCCTGGCGCCGTTCGCCGAGGACGAGGACCAGCTCGACCTGATGATGAATACCGCCGCGCCGATCTGGGACGGCAACGAGACCTGGCTGGTGCTCGGCGGCGCCGGTCTGCTGGCGGCCTTCCCCAAGGCCTACGCGATCGTGCTGTCGGCACTGTACCTGCCGGTGCTGCTGATGCTGATCGCGCTGGTGTTCCGCGGCGTGGCCTTCGAGTTCCGCTTCAAAGCGCGCAGTTCCAAGTACCTGTGGGGCTGGGCGTTCGCGCTGGGCTCGCTGTGCGCGGCGTTCTGGCAGGGGGTGATCCTGGGCGCGCTGGTGGAAGGCATGCCGCTGCAGGACGGCAAGTATCTGGGCGGGGTGCTGGGCTGGTTCAGCCCGTTCTCGATGCTCACCGGCGCGGCGGTGGTGTTCGGCTATGCGTTGCTCGGCGGCAGCTGGCTGATCCTCAAGACCGAGGGCGCGATGCAGCGCATCGCCCGCACCCTGACCCGGCCGCTGGTACTGGTGGTGGTGGTGTTCATGGGCCTGGTCAGCGCCTGGCTGCCGTTCCTGGACTCGCGGATCATGGCGCGCTGGTTCCACGACGGGAATTTCTGGTGGCTGTCGCCGGTGCCGCTGCTGGTGCTGGTCAACGCGCTGGCGCTGTGGTGGGCGGCGATGGCGCAGGGCCGCGATGCGCGTCCGTTCGTGCTGACCCTGTGCTTCTTCGTGCTCGGCTTCTTCGGCCTGGTGCTGGGTATCTGGCCGAACATCGTGCCGCCCGGGCTGACCATCTGGGAAGCGGCCTCGCCGCCGTCCTCGCAGGGTTTCGTGCTGGCCGGGCTGGCGGTGCTGCTGCCGGTGATCCTGGGCTACACCGCGTGGTCGTACCGGGTGTTCCGCGGCAAGATCACCGCCGACACCGGCTACCACCACTGACGGCGGCCGCCGCGGCAGGCCGGCTTGCCAGCGGCGGCGGTGGCGGCCAAGCTACCGGCTCCCGCGCCGTGCGGGTCATCGCCCGCCCGAGCCGCCGCCCCGCATGTCCGCCGTTTCCTCCGAGATTCCCGCCGCGCCCCTGTTGCATCCGCTCGCCGTCGGCGACGCGTGGCGACCGCTGGCCTTCGCCAACGGCGAACACATCGACCTGGCCACCTTCCTTGGCCACGTGCGCGGCCTGGCCGCGGTGCTGCCGGCCGGCCGGCACGCGCTGAACCTGTGCGAGGACCGCTACCGCTTCATGGTCGCGTTCTGCGCGGTGGCGCTGCGCGGGCAGACCTCGCTGCTGCCGTCCTCGCGCGCGCCGGCGGTGGTGGCCGAGGTGCAGCGCACCCATGCCGACTGCTACTGCCTGGGCGATCTGGCGCTGGCCGAGCCGCCGCCGCGCTACTGGCAGTTGCCGGACGCGCTGCCGTCGCTGGACGGGCCGATGCCGCAGCTGGCCGACGACGCGCTGGTGGCGATCGGCTTCACCTCCGGCAGCACCGGCGCGCCCAAGCCCAATCCCAAGACCTGGGGCAGCTTCCTCACCAGCACCCGCCAGGACCTGCTGGCGCTGGTCGGGCTGTGGCCGGACACGGCGGTGCCGCAGGTGGTGGCGACGGTGCCGCCGCAGCACATGTACGGCATGGAGCTGTCGATCCTGCTGCCGCTGGTGACGCCGCTGGCGGTGCACGCCGGACGCCCGTTCTTTCCCGAGGACGTGGCCCGCGCGTTGGCGCAGCTGCCGGCGCCCCGGCTGCTGGTGACCACGCCGGTGCATCTGCGTGCGCTGGTCGAATCCGGCGTCGCCCTGCCGCCGCTGGCCGGCATCGTCTCGGCCACCGCGCCGCTGGCGCAGGAACTGGCCGCTGCCGCCGAGGCGCGCTTCGGCGGTGAGGTACGCGAGATGTTCGGCTCCACCGAGACCTGCGTGTTCGCCAGCCGCCGAACCGCCTGCGAAGCGCCATGGACGCCGCTGCCGGGCGTGCGCGTGGCGCCGCAGCCGGACGGCACCCTGGTGCACGCGCCGCATCTGCCGCAGCCGGTGCTGCTGGCCGACCTGATGGAAGTGGACGCCGACGGCCGCTTCCAGGTGCGCGGGCGTCAGGCCGATTTGCTGGAAATCGCGGGCAAGCGCGCATCGCTGGCCGATCTCACCCGGCGCCTGCTGGCGCTGCCGGGCGTGGTCGATGGCGCGATGCTGCAGCTGGATCCGGAACCGGGCCAGGCGGTGGGCCGCATCGCCGCGGTGGTGGTGGCGCCGACCCTGGACGAGGCCGCGATCCTGGCCGCACTGCGCCGCGAACTGGACCCGGTGTTCCTGCCGCGCCGCTTGCGCCTGCTCGACGCGCTGCCGCGCAACGAGACCGGCAAGCTGCCGCGCGATCGCCTGCTGGCGTTGCTGGCGGCGGGGCGCGAGGACTGACGGGGCGGTCGAGCCGCGCCGGTATCGAGCTGGATTGGCAAGCGGCCAATCGACCCCAACGGGTGTGACACGCCCGGCCTGCATCGCTGCAGACGGTTCAGCGGGCGGCTTGCTGTGGGGCCTGCCGGTGTTCGTATACTGCGCCCATCGCTTCGCGCCGCAAGGATGTGCCGCATGCCCCATCGGGCTTCTCTCGTCCTGATCGCCTCGCTGCTGTGCGGGGCCTGCACCCATGCGCCCGCGCGGACGCCTGCCGTTGCGCCTCCTGCCAAGGAATCTCCCGCCATGACCTCGTCCCCCTCGTCCGGCGCCGCCGATCAGGCCGCCGCGCCCGTGTCGCCCAAGCTGAGCGCCGAGCAGATGCTCAGCCGATTGCTGACCTTGCTCCGGACCAGCAGGAGCGTGGCCGACTTCACGCCGGAGCGCTTGCGCGAGGTGATGGGGGTGGCGGTGGAGCGTGGGGAGAACGACGTGGAACGTTATGGATTTGGCGAGCAGGTAAGCCCGGAGTGGGCTCATGGCTTTGAGGTCGATATGCGTGCCGTTCCTCCCCGTTTGGACTTCGGATTCAATCCGGTTGTCTCAGGCGCTTCGCCGCAAATGGGGGATATCTGCCAACTCGACTTCGATCAATTCACTCGTCAGTTGGAAGAAATGGGATTTGCCCGGCAGCGTAATTTCGATTCGCCTCCGCAGCCGGCACCAGGACAGCCGAACCTGCTGAATGGTCGGCTTCTGTACGACTCTTTTGATCGTCCGGGAATGCATGTGGAGGTCTATCCCGAAGGTGAGCATGTGTGGACATCGGACACAGGCAGCGGTCGTTCCTGCGTCAGGACGATCGTTGTCACTTGATCGCAGGAGAGCATCATGGCGGGGCTCAGTCCACAAGCTGAAACTGTCATTTCGGCATTTTCTACCCAACCTGGCGTCACTCGAGAGCAAGCGGATAATTTGCGGGCGATCGTCAACGCTTCTCCTGCATTGGTAGATCAGTTCAACACGGCAGTTGAGCGACAGTACCTCAAGCAGATCGTGCCATTGACCAATCCGAATGCTGGCGGTGAGTACGAGCCTCAGACGCAGTCCATGCGGATCCCCTTGGCGCGACTCACTGCGCTGCCTGGAGGCAGGTTGCCCGCTGCCGGTGAGCTGACATTCGTGTTGGGCCACGAGCTGCAACACGGTTTCAATGCAGCTGACACTGCGCGAGCGCGCGAAGCTTTCCATGACGCGGTGAAGCACATTGCGCGGCACCAGTCAGAGCCTCGCGACTATACCGAGCCTCTCAATACCTTGTTGGCTCAGCATCGGCGCGATGAGGCTGGAGCAGAAATTGCGGGATGGAACGCTGTCGTAAGCAAGGTGAAAGCAGTCAATCCCCATCCATCGCTTCAAGACATCTATCGCGAGCAGCCAGGTCGAATGGCTGACTTTATTGAGGTCAAGAGTGGGCCGCGTGGTTTGTCCTATGAGCTGAAGCAGAACTTGAGCATCAATAGCGATCTGACGCTGAGTTCGACCCCGGGCAATCTGGAGGCAATGGGGCAGAACTACTTCGATAAGCTGCCTAGAAGCCCGGGTGGCCTGGGCGCGCTCGGAAACTCCGACTATCCCAACTACTACGCAGCCAATGCGCTCTCGTTCATCGCACAGGCGGAGCGAGCAAGCCATCCGCCACAACCCGGCAACGACACCCCGCAGATCGCGCTGAACCTGTCGCGGCTGCATCTGCGCGAGTCGCTGCTGGAAGAGAACGGGCTGGATCTGGGCAGGGACCGGCGTCCTCTGCCGTACTTCGACACCAGCACCCAGCCGCCGGTCGCGGGACTGCTGCAGCACACCGCCGACACCCATCGGCACGTGTCGCCCCTGGCCAACGGGTTGCCCGAACCTTCGACGCTTCCCGCGCAAGGCGCCGAGGCGCACCGGAGCGATGATCCGTCGCTGCCGGGGCATCCGGATCACGCGTTGCTGGAACAGATCCGAGCAGGCATGCGCAGGGTCGACGCAGACCTGGGCAAGGCCTACGACCACGACAGCGAGCGGCTCAGCCGCAGCCTGCTGGCGGCCTGCAAGGACAATCGCGACATGTATCCGGGCACGGCCGGCTATTCGTTGTCGGGCAATGCGCTGGAGCGGGTCGACCACGTGGTGTTGGGGAAGACCGGGAACCTGATCGCCGTGCAGGGCGCACTGGACGACCCGGCGATGAAGCGCGCGGTCGTTCCGGTGGAGCAGGCGTTGGCCACGCCGGTGGAACAGTCGGACCAGAAACTGGCGCTGGCCAATCAGGCGCTGGGGCAGGAGCAACAGCGCACCACACAGCCGGAATTGGACCGTCACCTGGCCGCGCCGACGCTTTAGTAGATGTCGCCACTGCGTGGCCGGCGAGGTGGGATGGTCGGAAGGCAGCGGCGCGAAACATCGACGCATACGCGCTTGCTGCGGTGCGCTCTGCCACGTCCGGCGTCCTACGTGATTTGCGCCGGGCAAGCAGCGACACGGCATCCGTCCCGCACAGACCGCACTTGGGCGCATGTCCAGGGACAGCGCGTCGCGAGGGCGGAACCGGCGCGGCAGCGGCGGTGCCGGTACCCGCTCAGGAAAGCGCGGCGGCGACCTGCGCGAACAGGTGCGGCAGATCCACCGGCATGCGGGTGTCCACGTCGATCACCGTCCCCAGGCCGATCGGACCGGGATAGTCGGCAAGCAGGTCGGGTGGCAGTTCCCGCAGGGGGTGTGCCGCGTGCTGCGTGCCCGTCGCGGCGCGCGCGCGGAAGCGGCGCAGGGTCTCGTCATGGCCGCAGTGGCAATGGGCTTCCACCAGCCTCGCCTCCAGTGCGGCGATCCTGCCGCGCTCGTAGTCGCTGCGCGGTCGGAAGTTGGCTTCCAGCACCGCGTGCGGACTGCGCTGTGCCAGCGACCAGAGGACTTCCATCGCGGCGCCGCCGAGACGGCGCGACGCGGCGAGATCGTCGCCGCCATCGCCCAGGGCGTCGGTCAGCGTCTCCTTGATGAAATCCTTGCAGAACAGCGGAAAGCCCAGGTGCGCCGCCAGCGGGACCGCCAGCGTGGTCTTGCCGGCGCCGGGGGCGCCGGACACCAGGACGATCTTGCGTTGCCGTTCAACCATGCACGCCGTCGATCTCCACCGCCAGTTCGTCGCGGCAGATCACCGCGTGCAGCAGCAGGCGCGGGACGCGGTCGCCGAAGCGGGTATCGAGGGCGGCGGCGACCAGCGGAAGGTCGCCGGGCTCGCGCACGTAGACCTTGAGGCGGGTGCCGTCGCCGAACTGCGACGGCAGGTCCGGGGCGTGTTCGCGCGCGGCCGCCAGCAGGGCGTCGAAGTTGGCGAAGGTTTCCTCCAGCTGCGCCAGCAACTGGCCCTGATGCATGGAGGCGTGGCCGACCACGCTCGCGGTGCCCGACAGCAGCAGCGGCATGTCGCTGCCGGCCGGCGGCAGCATGGCGCGGGCGAAGCTGGGCGGCTGCGGGCCGTACTGGCGCGGGTAGCGGTAGGCGCTGACCTGGCGCGGGTTCTCAAGCGGGGTGCCGGCCTGCGCGGCGGCCAGCCAGTAGATCTGCATCACCCGCGCATCGTCGCAGCGGCCCACTGCGGTCGCCGCGGGCAGCTGGGTGGCGTCGAAATCGCCCAGCCCGCGCGCGCGGCCGACGCAGAAGCGCCGGTAGCGCTCGCGGTCGCCGCTGCCCAGGGTGATCGCGTCGAGGTAGTTCCAGATGCGCAGCAGGCGCGGGGTGGCGCTGCCGGCGACGAAGGCGCTGATCTGCGTGTAGGCGAGCGCGGCGGCTTCCTCGATGTCCAGGTCGACCTGGCGCTCGTCGATCTCGATGACGCCGAACTGCAGGCGGCCGTCGCTGGCCCAGGCGATGGCGCCGTCGCGGCCGCTGTGCACCGGGGCGTCGGTGCGCCACACCTCGAGCATGCGCGGGCCGTGCGGCTGCAGCGGCACGCGCAGGTAGCGCGGGTCGTCGTGGTAGGGCGCGGTCTCGCCGAAGCCGAATACCGCCAGGACGCGATCCTCGGCCAGCCACTGGCTGGGGTCGGTTTCGGCGACGTAGTCCACCTGCAACTGCGGATGGCCCTGCGTGTGGTGCGGAAACTGCAGGTGCGGGCGGCTCATGGTGTATCTCCGTGCAAGGTGTCGCCGTGGAACTGTTCGCGGGCCTGGCGGCGGCGGTGGCGCCAGGCGCGCCACGCCCGCGGCAGCATCGCCACTGCGGACAGCGCATAGATGGCGCGGAACACCCGCAGGCGGCGCAGCACCGCACGGTTGTCGAAGACGTCGCCGGCGAGCATCGCCACCACCGCCTGTTCCACCTGCAGCACGTTGCGCGGCTGCGCGAACAGCTCGCGCATGGTCGGCGAGGTGAAGCGATAGATGAACCACTTGAACTCGTCCAGGCCGCCGCGCAGGTGCCGCTCCAGGCGCCGCTGCAGCCGCGCCTCGCTGGCCGGGTCGCGCAGCGCCGCGTCGACCACGGACGCGCCGCGCTCGGCGCTGTGCATGGCCAGGTACACGCCGGAGGAGAACATCGGGTCGACGAAGGCGTAGGCGTCGCCGAGCATCAGCCAGCGCGGCCCGCTCATGCGCGTGCATTCGTAGGCGTAGTTGCCGGTGGCGTGCACCGGCGCCACGCGCTGCGCGCCGGCCATGCGCGCCACCACGTCCGGATTCAGCGCCAGCGTGCGCAGCAGGAACGTCTCGCTGTCGCAGCCCTTGCGGGTCTTCATGTACTCCGGGTCGCACACCGCGCCCACGCTCATCACGTCGTCGGGCAGCGGGATCAGCCACATCCAGCCGTGCGCGTGGCGATAGATGCTGATGTTGCCGGCGTCCTCGCCGGGGCGCCGCGCCACGCCGCGGAAATGGCTGAACAGCGCAGCCGACTGGTGCCGCGGATTGGCGCGCTTGAGCTTGAGCGTGTTGCCGAGAAAGGTGTCGCGGCCGCTGGCGTCGATCAGGTAGCGCGGCCGGTAGTGGCGCACGCCGTCGGCGCCGCGTGCCTGCACCGTCGGCGTCTCGCCGTCCAGCTGCACCGCCTCGACGCGGACGCCCTCGTGCACGTCGGCGCCGACCGCACGCGCGTGTGCGAACAGCACCCGGTCGAAGTCGGCGCGCGGCACCTGCAGCGCGAAGTCGGACTGCGCGCCCAGCGCATGCGCGAAACGGAAGGTGTTGTAGCCGCCGGCATCGTTGGGGAAATCGGCGCCGAGTTTGAGCACGCCGATCGCCCGCACCTGGTCGAGCACGCCCAGCCGCTGCAGGATCGGCATGTTCATCGGCAGCAGCGATTCGCCGATGTGGAAGCGCGGGTGGTGGTCCTTTTCCAGCACCGTCACCCGCCAGCCGCGTTGCGCCAGCACGATCGCCGCCGCGCAGCCGGCCGGCCCCCCGCCGATCACCAGCACGTCGGGCGTGTCTGCCGCGGCGTCGCGTGCGGTGGGGGGAGGGGAAGCAACAGCGGCGAACGTCATCCTGAGGGAACCTGCGGGCGCAACGGCGGGGCGAAACGGCATGATAGCGTGCCGTTCGCGGGCCGATGGTTGCGCCGCAGCGCCCGATGCACCATCTTGTCGCACCCGTCCTTTCGCCTGGAAGCCCCTGGATGTCTTCGCAAACCGCCGCCGAACGTGAACTGGCCGAGCTGCTGGTCGAGAGCCTGAACCTGGAAGACGTCCAGCCCGGCGACATCGATCCGGAGGCGCCGCTGTTCAATACCGGCCTGGGGCTGGACTCGATCGACGCCCTGGAACTGGCGCTGGCGATCAGCAAGCGCTACGGCTTCCAGCTGCGCTCGGACAACGACGAGAACCGCCGCATCTTCGCCTCGCTGCGCGCGCTGTCGGCGCATGTCGAAGCCAACAAGACCAGCTGAGCCGGCCGACGCCGCGCCCTGGGCGCTGGCCCTGGGCGTGCTGCTGGCGCTGGCCTACTCGCCACTGGCGCACTGGGCCAATGCCGCGCACCGCCCGGACCTGGCGGTGCTGGCCGGCGCGGCGCTGGTGCTGATGGTGCTGGTGGAACCGATGGCGCGCTGGCGGCCCTGGGCCTGGGCGCTGGCGCTCGCCGCGACCGCGGCGCTGGTGCCGCTGTGGCGCTCGCCGCACGCCCTGCTGCTGCTGGCCGCGCCGCCGGTGCTGTTCACCGCCTGGGTGGCCTGGTTCTTCGGGCGCAGCCTGCAGCGCGGGCGCACGCCGCTGATCACCCGCATCGTCGAGGCCCTGTACCGGCAGGCCGGCATGCCGATCACCCCGGACCAACTGCGCTACACCCGCCGCCTGACCCTGGCCTGGACCCTGCTGCTGGTCGGGCTGACCCTGCTCAACCTGGTGCTGGCGCTGTGCGCCCAGCCCAGCGGGGTGCTGGCGCAGCTGGGCCTGGCCTCGCCGCTGCCGATCAGCGATGCGCGCGCCTCGCTGTTCGCCAATCTGCTGGGCTACGGGGTCATCGGCGGCTTCTTCGTCGGCGAGTACCTGCTGCGCGGGCGCTGGTTTCCGCAGCGTCCCTACCGTAATCTGCCCGACTTCCTGCACCGGCTGGCGCGGCTGGGGCCGGTTTTTTGGCGCGATCTGTTGCGCTGACGCGCGAAGTGCAGGGGACGCAAGGGTCGTGCAGATCATCAAGGAAAACAGCAAGTTGTCGCGTGCTGGGATGCCTTCGCGCATGGCCTGGGCCGTGTGGAACGCCCTGCAACTGGCATTCACCCTGGCGCACACCGCGCTGGGCATCGTCGTCGCACTGGTGCTGCTGCGGCTGACCGGGCCGCGCCTGCCGCTGCGCATGGGCGCGCGGTTCTGGGCGCCGGTGCTGCTGTTCGGCGCCGGGGCGCGGCTGCAGGTGGAGGGCCGCGAGCGGGTGGACTGGTCGCGCAACCACCTGTTCGTCAGCAACCACCAGTCGATCATCGACATCTGCGCGCTGTTCATGGCGCTGCCGGTGCCGCTGCGCTTCCTGCTCAAGGACGAGATGCTGAAGGTGCCGTTCGTGAACTGGTATGCGCGCGCGACCGGCATGCTGTTCCTGGACCGCGACAGCCGCCGCGCCGGGGCGATGATGCGGCGCGAGGCGGCGGCGCTGCTGCGCCGTGGCCAGGACCTGTGCCTGTTCCCGGAAGGCACCCGCAGCCGCAGCGGCGCGCTGGCCGAGTTCAAGGCCGGGCTGCTGCAGGCCGCGATCGACGCCGGGGTGGACGTGGTGCCGGTGGCGCTGGACGGGGCGGGCAAGGTACTGCCGCCGACCAGCCTGTTCCGGGTGCGGCCCGGCGTCATCCGGGTGCGGATCGGCACGCCGATCCGGGTGAACGGCGAGGACGGCCCGCTGAACCGCCAGCAAGTGACCCAGCGCGCGCACCAGGCCGTCCGTGCCATGCTCGAACCCAGGATATGAGTCGCCCGTATGCAATTCGTCGTACCGCATGATCATCCCAGCCTGCCCGGCCACTTCCCGGGCCGCCCGGTGGTGCCCGGCGTCGTGGTGCTGGACCACGTGCTGCAGGCCGTGGAGGCGGCGCACGGCGCGCGCGCGCCGCTGCGCCTGCCGCAGGTGAAGTTCGTGCAACCGCTGTTTCCCGGCCAGCCGGCGCGGGTGGAACTGGACGGTACCGCGCCGCGCTGGCGCTTCCGCGTGCTGCGTGGCGAGGACCTGCTGGTCAGCGGCGAACTCAACGCCGAGGCGGCGCCGTGAGCGCCGGCTGGAAGCACCGCCCGGAAGGCGGCGGCCGCTTCGCCCTGTGGCTGATCCGCAGCATCGCCCGTTATGGCGGCCGTGCCGTCGGGCGCCTGCTGCTGTATCCGATCACCCTGTATTTCCTGCTGGTGCGCGGCCCGGAGCGGCGCGATTCGCGGCACTACCTCAGCCGCGTGTTCGACCGCCCGGCCACGCTGCTGGAGGTGGCCCGGCACATCCACACCTTCGCCTCGACCATCCTCGACCGGGTGTTCATGCTGTGCGGGCAGATGCACCGGTTCCGGGTGCAGATCCGCGGCCTGGACCAGTTGCACACGCAGATGGACCGCGGCCGCGGTGTGCTGATCTTCGGCTCGCACCTGGGCAGCTTCGACGCGCTGCGGGTATTGGCTACCGAGCGCCCGGACGTGCAGGTCAAGGTGGTGCTGGACAAGGCGCACAACCCGGCGATGACCGAACTGCTCGGCGCGCTGAACCCGCAGCTGGCCGCCAACATCATCGACGCCGGCATGGACAGCACCTCGATCGTCATGGCGATCAAACAGGCCACCGACGAGGGCGCGCTGGTCGCGCTGCTGGTGGACCGGCCGCGCCCGGAGGATCCGGCGCTGCCGGCCGCGTTCATCGGCCAGGGCGCCATGTTCCCGACCTCGCCGTGGCTGATCGCCGCCGCGCTCAAGGTGCCGGTGGTGCTGGCGTTCGGGCTGTACCGCGGCGGCAACCGCTACGAACTGGTGTTCGAGACCTTCAGCGAAGGCCTGGACCTGCCGCGCCGGCAGCGCGCGCCGGTGCTGGCCGCGCTCATCCGCGATTACGCCGCCAGGCTGGAGCATTACACCCGCTCCGCGCCCTACAACTGGTTCAACTTCTACGACTTCTGGAACAACCGCCATGCCGATGCGCCGCACCTTGCCGTGGATGCTGATACTGCTGTGCAGCGCCGCACCGCTGAGCGCCGCATCGCCTGAGGCGCCGGACGCCGACTGGATCCTGCAGAAGCTGGCGCGGCCGGCGCCGGTCAGCACCGCCTTCGTCGAACTGCGCGGCTCGGCGCTGCTGAAGGCGCCGCTGCGGGTGCAGGGCGAGTACCGCCGCCCGGACGCGCAGACGCTGGTGCGCGAGGTCACCGCGCCGTACCACGAGACCACCACCCTGCGCGGCAGTGAAGCCACGCTGGAGCGCGACGGCAAGCCGCCGCGGCGCTTCTCGCTGACGCGCGTGCCGGAACTGGCCGGCCTGCAGAGCGGTTTCGGCGCGTTGCTGTCCGGCGACCGCGCGCTGCTGCAGCAGCAGTTCAACATCAGCAGCAGCGGCACCCGCGAGCGCTGGCAGCTGCAGTTGCAGCCGAAGGATCCGGCCATGGCCGCGCACGTGCGCAGCCTGCGCCTGTACGGCCGTGGCGCCGAACTGCGCTGCATCGAGACCACCCCGGCCAAGGGCGACGTGCAGCGCACCCTGCTGGCCGGTGCCGCGCAGGCCGCCGGCGCCGTTGCCGACAGCGCCGCGCTGACCGCGCTGTGCCACGGCGACGCGGCGTGATCCCCGCACGAGGCGCCCGCCGGCAGCGTGCTGCCGGCCCGACGGCTGCGCGTGAGGTGGCTGATCGCACGGCGCAGGGCGGCGTGGGGATGCAGCGATGAAGCGTGCCCTCAGTTCGAAGATGCGCATCTCGCTGGCGCTGCTGTGGCTGGCGCTGCTCACTGTGGCCGGGATCTGGCTGGGCAATGCGCTGCAGGTGTCCGGTGATCTGCGCAAGTTCATGCCGGAAGCCCGCACCCCGGCGCAAAAACTCCTGCTCGACGAACTCGGCGAAGGCCCTGGCTCGCGGCTGCTGCTGATGTCGCTGTCCGGGGCCGATCCGGCCACGCTGGCCAAGCAATCGCAGGCGCTGCATGCCGAACTGGCCGCGCAGCACGACGTGTTCGAACTGGTCGCCAACGGCGCCGACGCCGGCCTGGACGCGATCCCGCCACGCCTGCTGCCGTACCGCTATCTGCTCAGCGACAGCTTCGATGCCAGGCCGCTGGATGCGCCGACCCTGCGCGATGCGCTGCAGGCACGGTTGCAGGACCTGGGCTCGCCGGCGGCGGCGATGGTGGAGCCGTTGCTGCCGCGCGATCCCACCCTGGAAGTGCTGCACCTGGCCGAGAGCCTGCAGCCGGCCGGCGGCCCGCAGCAGCGCGACGGGGTATGGTTCGACCGCGCCGGCAAGGACGCGCTGCTGGTCGCGCAGACCCGTGCCGCCGGCTTCGACCCCACCGGCCAGCAGCGCGCGGTGGATGCGATCCATGCCGCCTTCGCCAAGGTCAACGCCGGCACCGGCAGCACGCTGACCCTGACCGGCCCCGGCGCGTTCTCGGTGGAGATCGGCGGGCGCACCCAGAACGAGGCGCAGTGGATCGGCACCCTGGATACGGTGGGGCTGATCGTGCTGCTGCTGGTCGCCTACCGCAGCTGGAAGATCCCGGTGCTGGGCGTGCTGCCGCTGGCCAGCGCCGGACTGGCCGGGCTGGGCGCGGTGGCGCTGCTGTTCGATGGCGTGCACGGCATCACCGTGGCGTTCGGCTTCACCCTGATCGGCGTGGTCCAGGACTACCCGATCCATCTGTTCAGCCATCAGCGCCCGGGCCTGGATCCACGCGAGAACGCGCGCCATCTGTGGCCGACGCTGGCCACCGGCGTGGTCTCCACCTGCATCGCCTACGTCACCTTCCTGTTCTCCGGCGTGGACGGCCTGCGCCAGTTGGCGGTGTTCACCATCG
This sequence comes from Xanthomonas sp. LMG 12460, assembly GCF_009192895.1. Classification (NCBI taxonomy): domain Bacteria; kingdom Pseudomonadati; phylum Pseudomonadota; class Gammaproteobacteria; order Lysobacterales; family Lysobacteraceae; genus Xanthomonas; species Xanthomonas sp. LMG 12460. Next base: position 17,784 of record NZ_NKUH01000015.1, read on the forward strand.
CCGGCCTGCTGGTGGCGGCGCTGACCACGCGCCTGCTGCTGCCGGCGCTGATCGACCCCTCGCCGCGCGACCATGCCGATTCGCCGATGCTGGAGCGGCTGTGGCGCGGCATCGCGCGGCTGCCGCGGCCGCGCTGGTCGCTGCTGCCGCTGGCCCTGCTGGCGGCCGCGGTCATCGTGTTCGCGCCGGGCCCGTTCTGGCAGAACGACCTGTCCAAGCTCACCCCGGTGCCGGCCGACGGCCTGGCCCGCGACGCGCACCTGCGCCAGGAACTGGGCGCGCCGGACGTGCGCTACGTGCTGGCGCTGCCGGCGGCCTCCGCCGAGGCCGCGCTGGTCGCGTCCGAACGCCTGCGCCCGCGCCTGGACGCGCTGGTGGCGCAGGGCGAGCTGGCCGGCTACGACATGGCCGCGCGCTACCTGCCCAGCGCCGCCACCCAGCGCCGGCGCCAGGCCGCCTTGCCCGATCCGGCGCAGGCGCAGGCGATCACCGCCGCCGCGGTCGCCGCCACGCCGTTCCGCGCCGATGCCTTTGCGCCGTTCCTGGCCGACCTGCAGGCCGCGCGCAGTGCGCCGCTGCTGACCGCGCGCGATCTGCATGGCACGCCGCTGGCGACCCCCGTCGGCGGCCTGCTGCTGGAGCGTCCGGACCGCACCACCGCACTGGTGTCGCTGACCGGGCTGCGCGATCCGGCGCAGCTGGCGCGCGCGGTGCAGGGCAGCGGCGCGCAACTGCTGGACCTGAAGGACGCCTCCGAGTCGCTGGTCGCCGCCTACCGCGGCCGCGTGCTCGCCGCGCTGGGCGTGGCCGCGGTGCTGCTGGCGCTGACCGTGGCGATCGCCTTGCGCACGCCGCGACGGATCGCACGCGTGCTGCTGCCGATGGCGCTGACCACGCTGCTGATCCTGGCGATCCTGCGCGGCTGCGGGGTCGAGCTGAACCTGTTCCACCTGATCGCGCTGATCCTGGCCGCCGGCCTGGGCCTGGACTACGCGCTGTTCTTCGACCACGCCGGCGACGACCGCGCCGACCAGTTGCGCACCCTGCATGCGTTGATCGTGTGCAGCCTGATGACGCTGCTGGTGTTCGCGCTGCTGGCCGCCTCCAGCATCCCGGTGCTGCGCGCGATCGGCAGCACCGTGGCGCTGGGCGTGCTGTTCAATTTCGTGCTGGCGCTGCTGATTTCGCGCGAGACTGCCAGCGACACCCGGGAGAGCCGCCATGCACACTGAACCCTTGCACGGGCGCGACGCCATCGCCGCGCTGGTCCCGCACCAGGGCCTGATGTGCCTGTGGGAACAGGTGGTGGCCTGGGACGCGCAGCGCGTGGTGTTGCGCAGCGTTGCCCATCGCCAGGCCGCGCATCCGCTGCGCAGCGGCGATCGGCTGCGCGCGCTGCACCTGTGCGAGTACGGTGCGCAGGCGATGGCGGTGCACGGTGGCCTGCTCGGTCGCGCCGCGGGCACGCCGGTGCGGCCGGGCATGCTGGTGGCGCTGCGCGGGGTGCAGTTGCACGTCGCCGAACTGCAGGATCTGCCGGGTCCGATCGAAGGCGAGGCCGAGGTGCTGCTGCAGGCCGAGGACAGCCAGCAGTACGCCTTCCGCATCAGCCATGCCGGGCAGTTGCTGGCCGAGGGTCGCGCCACGGTGATGCTGGGCGCGGCGTGACTGCGTAGGCGTCGACGGCCCTGCAGGCGCGGCGAGCGCCGCTTGCCGAAGAGCCCGGCGTGGAAGGCGTCGGGACTGAAGTCCCTCCCACAGTGCACCCAGGCAATGTACGGGCACATTCCTGCAGGTGCCGTTTCGCGGCGTCGGACGGTGTGCCCGCGGTGCGCGACGAGTCGTTAGGATGGCGACCCTGTCCCTTTGCCCAAGGAACCACGATGTCCCAGCCTGCTTCCCCGCGCCGCGCCCTGGTCACCGGCGGCAGCGGCGATCTCGGTGGCGCGATCTGCCACGCCCTGGCCGCGCAGGGTTTGCACGTGATCGTGCACGCCAATGCCAATGTCGCGCGCGCCGCGGCGGTGGTGGAGGCGATCGTCGCCGCTGGTGGCAGCGCCGAGGCGGTGGCGTTCGACGTGGCCGATGCCGAGGCCAGCGCGCAGGCGCTGGCGGCCTTGCTGGAGGCCGGCCCGATCCAGGTGCTGGTCAACAACGCCGGCATCCACGACGACGCGCCGATGGCGGGCATGAGCGCGGCGCAATGGCACAAGGTCATCGACGTTTCGCTGCACGGCTTCTTCCACGTCACCCAGCCGCTGCTGCTGCCGATGGCGCGCACGCGCTGGGGCCGCATCGTCAGCGTGTCCTCGGTGTCGGCGGTGCTGGGCAACCGCGGGCAGACCAACTACGCCGCGGCCAAGGCGGCGCTGCACGGCGCCAGCATGTCGCTGGCGCGGGAAATGGCCAGCCGTGGCATCAGCGTCAACGTGGTCGCGCCAGGCGTGATCCAGGGCGCGATGGCCGACAGTGCCTTCCCGCCGGAGGCGATCAAGCAGATGGTCCCGGCCGGGCGCCAGGGCAAGCCGGAGGAAGTGGCCGCACTGGTCGCCTTCCTGTGTTCGGACGCGGCCGCCTACATCAACGGCCAGATCATCGGCATCAACGGCGGCATGGGCTGACCGCCTCGAAAACGACGCGGCCGTTGCACCGCCATGCTGGCGGCGCAACGGCGGCCGGCGCTCAGCGGCAGACGAAGCTGGACGCCGCCTCCACGTCGCCGCCGACGTAGCGCGCCACCTGCGGATACGGGCACAGCGGCCGGCTGCGCTGGCTGCTCCAGCTGGCCGGCACCTCGTTGTTGGGCGCGGCGTTGCCGCTGCCGCGTGCGCTGGCGACGATCGCATCCGGTGCATGGCCCTGCTCGACCCAGGCCACCAGCGGGGTCAGCGCATCGAACTGGTCGGTGGCCGGTCCGCCGGCGCAATGCGCCATGGCCGGCACCGCGAACAGGCGTGCGTAGCTGGCGGCGTCGGCGTCGGCCGTGCGCAGGCGGTCGTACCAGGCCGCGGTATCGGCGAAGGAGAAGATGCCGTCGCCGGTGCCGTGGTAGATCAGCAGCTTGCCGCCGCGCTTCTTCAGCGTGGTCAGCCGGGTCTCGTTCGGCGGGGTCATGTACGACCACGCGGATTCGCCAAAGGCGCCGGCCGTGGCGAAGATCTTCGGCGCGTCGCGGTCCATGTCGAACTGCAGCGCATAGCGCTTCAAGTCCTGCAGCACCGCCGGATCCTCCGGCGGGGTGACGAAGCCGAAGGCCACCGAACCGGGCACCAGGGTCAGCGAGGCGTCCTGCCGCCAGCCGGCCCAGTCGCCGCTGGCGATACCCGGGTCGTAGGGGAAGGGCGCGTACAGCGGCGTACCGGCGCTGTTGCGCGCGCCGGCGTGGATGGCGCCGAGCGCGCGCTTCTGCGCCGGGGTCAGGCATTGGCCGGTGCGCCCGGCGCTGCCGCAGGTGGCGACGTCGCGGTTCAGGTCGAAGCGGCGCTGGCAGGCGAGCACGTCCTGCACCATGCCGTCGCGCACGCCGTCCAGCGCATCGCAGGTGGCGACGATGCGCTCGGCCACCAGGCTGCGCTCGGCGGCGCTCAGGCCGCTGCGCGTGTCGCTGCCGCCGGCCAGCGCCGCCAGTTGCTGGGCCGCGGCCAGATCCGCGATCGCCGCCTTGGGCAGATGGAACCCGGGGTCGCCGACCAGGATGCCGTCGTAGTCCTGCGCGTCGCGCGCGGCGGCGACCATGCCATGGCGGCCGCCGTTGGAGCAGCCGCCGAAGTAGCTGTAGTCCGGCGCCTTGCCGTAGGCGATCTGCACCACGCGCTTGGCCATCGGCGTCAGCGCCTGCACCGCCTGGTAGCCGTAGTCCAGGCGCGCCTGCGGATCGCGGCCGAACAGCGGGTTCTGCGCATTGCTGTGCCCGGCATCGGAACTGATGACCGCAAAGCCCATGCGCAGCGGGTTGTCGCGCTGGCCGCCGCCGCCGATGTCGCCAAGCGCCGGGACCACGTTGCCGTCCAGGCCGCCGTTGGCCTGGTAGAAGAAGCGCCCGTTCCATGCCGCCGGCAAGCGCATCTCGAAGCCGATCGCATAGGACTGGCCGTCGCTGCCGACGCGTTCGTGCATCAGCCCGGTGACCTGGCAGTGCGCGCCGATCGGCTGGCCGGCCACCTGCAGGGCGCCGGCCGCCACGCTGCGTACCGCGGTGAAGCGGGTGCCGGGATAGGCGAGCCGGCTCGCCAGCGCGTCGCACGACTGCTGCAGTGGTGCCGGCGAGGCCGGTGCGCGCGCGGTCGTCTGCGCGTGTGCGGTGGAGGAGGCGGCGAGAGCGGCCAGCGGCAGGGCCAAGGCGAGCAGCGTGGAGCGCATGGAGTTCTCCTGGAGGACGCGCCGGGCGCGGCGGGCCTGTGTCGCGCCGGTGGCGCCAGGGCGTCAACCGCCGTGCGTGCGAAAACCCGAATGCGCGGGCGATATTCGCCCCATGTGACGCGTGCCGCGCAATTGCGCGCTCGCCTGGCGCTTCGCGGCGGGGAAGCGAAGCGCACGTTGTTGCAGGGCGGCACGGCCCTGCGCGTGGATCAGGCGGCGTCGGCGTACCAGGCCGGCGACAGGACCGGCAGCGGCGTCGCCGCGTCGCGGCAGGCCTCCAGCAGGCCGTGGTCGGCCAGCGTGGGATGCTGCTGGCGGGCGCGTGCCAGGATCTCCCCGGCCAGTTCCGCCATGCGCGCGACGTTGCCGTGCAGGCGGGCGACGAAGGCGGCATCGTCCAGCCGGTCGCTCAGGGCGCGGTTGAGTTCGTGGAACCAGCCGATCAGGTACTGATCCAGCAGGCGACCGTCGGCCACCGCCGCCGCCTGCGCGCGGTTGGCCGCGCCCCAGTCGCGCAGCAGCGCCTGCATGCCCAGGTTGAGCGCGCTGGCCTGCTGCAGCGCCGGGCGCAGCCGGCCCAGCACCGCCAGGTCGGCGATGCGGTCGGCGCAGTACAGCGGCGCCAGCAGCGACCAGTAGTAGGTGTAGTCCCAGATCACCTTGACCGGCATCACCTGGGCGTCGCCGAACAGCGGGTACTGGTCCTGGTAGAGGGTCAGGGTGTTCTCGTAGAACGAGAAATACAGCTGCTGGTACAGCTCGGCGTAGGGGGCGATGTCGCGCCCGGCGCGCTCGCGTCCGATCAGTTCGCAGATGTAGGTGTTGCTGATGGCGATGAAGTCGCTGCCCGGGGAATAGAACGGGTCCAGGAACACGCCGGCCTCGCCGGTCAGCGCCCAGCGCTGTGCCGAGAACACCTGCTTGCAGCCGTAGGAGAAGTCGCGCAGGAACAGGAAATCCTGCACCGTGTGCTCGCTGCGCTCCAGCGTGCTGGCCACCTGCGGCTGGTGCGTGCGCAGCCAGTCCATCGCCTTGGCGTGGGTGTTCATGGTCTCCAGCGGATGCAGGGTGGCATCGCAGACGATGCCCAGCGAATGCGCGCCGGAGGACAGCGGGATCAGCCAGAACCAGTAGCCGGGGCCGCACATGTGGTTGGTCGAGCGCCAGCGGTCCGGCGGCGTGCAGCGCTGCAGCCAGGCGCTGTCCTGCGACCAGCCGTTGGGGTCGACCAGCCCGTCCACCCGCCACCACACCGCGTTGGCCTGGTGCGCGTTGTCCTGGGCCAGGCCGAGCTTGCGCTTGAGCAGGCCGGCGCGGCCGCTGGCGTCGATCACCCAGCGCGCCTGCAGGCTGGCCTCGGCGCCGTCGCGGCTGTAGCGCACGCAGTGGTCGCCGTCGTCCTCGGCCAGGTCGACGCCGCGCACCGTGCTGCCGTCGAGGAATTCCACGCCCATCTCGCGCGCGCGCTGCCCGAGAAAGTTCTCGAAGCGGCCGCGATCGATCTGCCACGAGGGGGTGGGCAGCAACTGGCTCACCCCGAGCTCGGTGCACTGGTCGATGTCGGTGCGCCCGTCGGAGAAGAAGAAGCGGAAGCCGAACTTGCGGATCTGTTCGGCATCCAGGTGCTCGCGCAGGCCCAGCACCTCGGCGAAGTAGTGCGCGCCGATCTCCACCGAGGACTCGCCGACCTTGAACGCGGCCTCGCGTACCGGGTGCGCGCGCCGTTCCAGCACGCGGATGCGCAGCTGCGGGTCGCGCTGGCGCAATTGCAGCGCCAGGGTCAGTCCGGCCAGTCCGCCGCCCAGAATCGCCACATCCGCCTGCGCTGCCTTCATGTCGTCTTTTCCTTGGCGACGGCCAGGGGGGCCGTGTCGAGGGTGCCGTCGATGTCGTCGATCAGCACCGGATTGGCGCGGGTGCGCCGGTACTCGCGCACCACGTGCCCATAGGTCCACACCTGCACGATCACGTGCGAGGTGATCTTCCACAGATCGCGCACCAGCCGGAAGTGGCTCTTGCGGAACGTGCCCGGGGTCTGGTTGGCGTAGCGGGTCTCGATCGGCACCGCCACCACCCGCGCGCCGGCCTGGCGCGCCGCGGAGATCAGCAGTTGCGCCTCGAACACGAAGCCCTCGCCGGGCACGTCGGGCAGGGTGTAGACCGACTGCGGGTACAGGCGCTGGCCGCTCTGGCTGTCGACCAGGCGGAAGCCGCAGCCCCAGGCGATGCCCCAGTCGCCGAAATCGTTGCCGATGCGGCGGATCGGCGGTTGGCTGGCGCGCTTGCGCAGGCGCGCGCCCACGATCACGCAGCCGGGATGGCGGTTGGCCGCGGCCAGCAACCGCGGGAAGTCGGCGGCGCTGTGCTGGCCGTCGCCGTCCATGGTCATCACCGCGCGCGCGCCCTGGCGCTGCGCTTCGGCGAAGCCGCTGCGCAGCGCCGCGCCCTTGCCGCGGCGCTGCGGATGGCGCAGCAGGGTCACCGGCAGGTCGGCGATGCAGTCGCTGGTGCCGTCGTCGGAGCCGTCGTCGACCACGATCACCCGCGGGCAGTAGGCCAGCGCGTCGCTGACCACCTCGCGGATGCGCAGCCGTTCGTTGAGGGCCGGAATCAGGATCGCCGCGTCGGCGGCGCTCAGCGGCGTGCGGCTCATGCGCGCAGCTCCACCTGCAGGCAGCGGCCGCCGCCGGCATCGAGCACGCAACCGCTGCTGCCCAGCGCCAGCGCGTCGAACAGCGGCAGCATCGGCGCCATCGCGTTGCCCGCGACATGCCGCGCCAGCGGGCCATCGCCAACCGGCGCGGTGCCGTCGCGCAGTTGTACCTGCAATTGCGGCTTGCCGTCGCGTGCGCCCGCGCTCAGCACCAGCGCGCCGCCGAGCAGGCCCTCGCTGCGCGCGATCCGGCCCAGCGCCCCCACCGAGCGGCTGTCGTAGCCGACCAGCAGCACCGCGTCTTCGCCCGCGGCCAGTTGCGACAGCGCTTCCAGCAGTCCCTGCGCGAAACTGCCGCTGTGCGCGCTGATCGCGGTCGCCGCGGCGGTGGCGCCGGCGCCGATGGTCCAGTAGCCGGCGGCGGCGTTGTGCACCGAGTTGTGGAACTTGGTCGGCGACACCGACAGCGGTTCGCTGGCCAGGGTGGTGCACATGTAGTCGGTGATCGCCAGGTCGCCGTGGGTGGAGGTGAACACCGACGGCAGCGTGGCCGGGTCGCGGCCGGCGTCCTGGCAGGCGGCCAGCGCCGCGTCCAGCGACACCGCCACCGTGTCCGGCGCGCGGCGGCGCTCGTTGGGCGCCAGCAGTTGCGGCGAGGGCCGCGCCGGCGTCTCCAGCAGCGCGCCGTCGCCGCGCGCGAACGCCTGTGCCACTGTCCATCCGGGCAGGCCGGGCGCCCAGAACCCGATGCCTTCGATCGTCGCGCTCAGCATGGGCGTGCTCATGCGCGGCCGAACAGCAGCGAGCAGTTGTTGCCGCCGAAGCCGAAGGAGTTGTTCATCGCGTAGCGGACCTGTGCATGGGCGGTGGCGAAGCGGATCTGCGGGCCGCAGGCGGGGTCGGGCAGTTCGCTGTTGAGGGTGCCGGGCAACAGGCCGTCGCGCAGCGCCAGCAGCGCGAACACCGACTCGACGATGCCGGCGGCGCCGAGCGTGTGCCCGGTCCAGGCCTTGGTCGAACTGGCGTGCAGGGTCGGCGGGAACAGCGCCGCCACCGCGGCGGCCTCGACGCTGTCGTTGGCCGGGGTCGCGGTGCCGTGCAGGTTCAGGTACCCCACCTCGGCCGCGTCCACGCCGGCGCGCTGCAGCGCACCGCGCATCGCCAGGCCGGCGCCCAGGCCCTGCGGATGCGGCGCGGACATGTGGTGGGCGTCGCTGGATTCGCCGTAGCCGCACAGCAGCGCCTGCGCCGGCGGCGCGTCGGCGGCATCGGCGCGCTCCAGCAGCGCGTAGCCGCCGGCCTCGCCCAGCGACAGCCCGACCCGGCGCACGTCGAACGGCCGGCATGGTTCCGGCGACACCACCTGCAGCGAGTTGAAGCCGAACAGCACGCTGCCGCACAGCGTGTCCACGCCGCCGACCAGCGCCGCATCGACCACGCCGGCGGCGATCAGCCGCGCGGCCTGGGCGAACACCTTGGCGCTGGACGAGCAGGCGGTGGCGACGGTGATGCACGGGCCGCGCAGGCCGGTGGCGGCGCGCACGAAATCGCCGAGCGAATGCGGGGTGTGCACGATCGGCCGGTCCAGGTCGGCGGGCATGCGCGGACCCTCCGCATCGTGCTCGAGCCGGGTGTAGGCCTCCTCGCTGGCGCCGATGCTGGAGGTGGAGGTGCCCATCACCACCGCCACCCGTTCGGCGCCGTGGCGTTGCGCCGCGGCGGCCACGGCCGCGGCCATGCCGTCCTGTTGCAGGGCGAGCCAGGCCAGGCGGTTATTGCGGCATTCCCACGCGGCCAGGGCCTCCGGCAGCGCGGCGGTTTCCAGCGCGTCCACCCGGCCGATCCAGCATTCCAGCGGTTGCGGACCGAAGTCGTTGCGGCGCAGGCCGCTGCGGCCCTCGCGCAGCGCCGCGGCCTGGGCCTGCAGTCCGCTGCCGAGCGCGTTGGTCGCGGTGTAGGCGCGAATGGCCACCGGGGCCATGCGGGGCGACGAGGACGCTTCGGTCACGCGGTATTCCATACAAGGACAATCGCCGCAGTATATCGACGCATTCGGTCATGCCGTGAAACACCCACGACGCGAACGTGAATAGCGCCCGCGCCCGGATCCGTTCAGCGGAGGGCCGGCGTGCGCTTTCGCCGCTGGCGCATTTCCTCCACAATCGCTTGCCTTTCCACGCCAGGCGCACGCCACGGGCATGCAAGCCTACGTCTACAAAAGCCAACGCAAGCCGGACACCTATCTGTATCTCGCCGCCCGCGACGACTTCGGCCGTCTGCCGCCGGCGCTGCTGGCGTCGCTGCAGCCGCTGGCGTTCGTGCTCGAGGTGGCGTTGACCGCCGAACGCACGCTGGCTCGCGCCGATCCGGCCGCGGTGCGCGCCAACCTCGCCGGCTGCGGCTTCCATCTGCAATTGCCGCCGTCCCTGCCCGGCACCACCGATCGACACGATGACTGACTCTTTCCTCCGCGCGCGTGCGCCGATGCTCGCCGCCGCCCTGGGCGCGGTGCTGGCGCTGGCCGCCGGAATCGGCCCGCTGGCCGCCGCCCTGGGCGCATGGCTGGCGCAACCGGCGTTCGCACTGGCGTTGTCCTGGCACCGTGGCAGCCGGCCGCGCCCACGCGCGGCGCGCGATCTGGTCGGCGCGGCGGCGTCGCTGCTGGTGCTGTGGGCCGGCGGCATGGCGCTGGTCGCGGTGCTGGTGGCCTGGCCGCTGGCGGCGCTGCACGACAGCGGCAGCCTGGCTGCGGCGCTGGCGCTGAGCGTGGCCGCCAGTGCCGCGCTGCTCGGGCTGTGGCGGACCTGGCCGCTGTGGCACGGCAGCGATGCCGAGGGCGGCCCGCTGGGCGCGCGCTGGCATGCGCTGGCGCAGCAGGACGTGCAGGCCTGGCGCGGGCTGGCGGTGGCCGCGCTGGTATTGGTGCTGGCCGGGCTCGGCGTGGTGCTGGCCTGGCCGGGACTGCTCGCCGAGGCCGCACGCTGGCCGCTGGCGCTGGCCTATGCACTGCTGTCGCCGCTGCTGCATGCCGGCCTGCAACGGGTGGCGCCGCCGCAGACGCTGACCCCGCCGGTGTCCTCGGCCGACCTGTTCGCCGAACTCAGCGCCACCGCCGCGCCGCGCGCGGACGAGCCGCCGCCGGCGCAGGACGAACTGCATGCGGCGCTGTACGACGCCGCCCGCGGTGGTCGCGTCGATCGCGCCTTGCAACTGCTGCAGGCCGGCGCCGATCCGCATGCGCTGCCCGCCGCCGAGTGGCGCGACCAGCGCAGCCTGCCGGTGCTGGCCGCGGTGCTGCCGGACCTGCGACTGTTGCGCGAACTGATCGTGCGCGGGGTCGACGTCAATCGTCCGCACCTGGGCATGACCCCGCTGCTGGCCGCCACCCGCGACAGCTGGCATGGCCGCCCGGAGGCGGTGATGACCCTGCTCGCCAACGGCGCCGACCCGCGCGCCAGCGACGGCGACGGCAACACCCCGCTGCATCACGCCGCACGCAGCTCCGACCCGGGCGTGGCCGCGCTGCTGCGCGACGCCGCCGCCGAACTGGACGCGGCCAACCGCGACGGCCTGACCCCGCTGGCGGTGGCCTGCCAGGTCGGCAACTGGCGCATGGCCAAGTTCCTGCTCGAACGCGGCGCCAAGCCGGAGCCGGCCGAGGCCAGCCCGGTGCTGCTGGCCGCGGCCGGCACCGAGGAAGACGATCCGGCCGGCGTGCAGTTGCTGCTCAAGCACAAGGCGCGGGTCGACGCGCGCGATCGCCAGCGCCGCAGCGCGCTGCACGAGGCGGCGCAGGCCGGCCACGTGGAGATCGTGCAGGCCCTGCTCGGCGCCGGCGCCAACCTGGAAGCGCGCGATGCGCTGGGCCGCACGCCGTGGCTGGAAGCCGCCCGCCACGGCCGCGTGGCGGTGCTGGAACGGCTGCTGCCGCACAAGCCGGACCTGGTTGCGGTCGATGGCGATGGCCGCAACGCGATCCTGCTGGCCTGCACTGCCGACCACGTCGCCCCTGGGCTGATCCGGCGCCTGCTGGAGCTGGGCGTGGCGCCGGCGCAGCCGGACCAGAGCGGCCGCCGTGCCGTCGACCTGGCCGCCGAGGCCGGGCGCTGGGCGATCGTGTCCGCGCTGGACCCGGACTATCCGCTGCCGGCCGCGGTCAGCGACGGTCAGGGCGAGACCGGCCCGGCCGGATTGCCCGACCGGCCGCCGCTGGAACTGCTGCGCGAAGGCCTGCAACTGGGCCAGCCGCGCGACGGCCTGGCCGCGCTGGCGCGGCTGTGCGCGGCGGAGGAACTGGGCGCGCTGCTGCACGAGCCGCCGCTGGCGTTGAACGCGCAGGCGGTGGACTGGCTGCTGGCGCATGGCGCCGAGCCGGAGGTGCTCGATGCCTGCGGCGACACCCCGATGTTCGCGCTGCTCTCGCGCGGCGTGGAGGCGGTGCCCAGCCTGCAGGCGATGCTGCGCCACGGCGTGTCGCCGGCCGGCCGCGGCGGCCTGACCCGCCTGCTCGCCGCCTGCGCGCAGCACGATCACGCGTCGCGCGCGCTGGAACAGTTCGCCCTGGAACTGCTGGAGCGCGGCGCCGATCCGTTCGCGCCGTCGCCGGCCGGCGATCCGCCGCTGTCGCTGGCGGTGCGGCTGGGCTGGCTGCGGCTGCAGCTGCAGTTGCTCGAGCGCGGCGCCGACCGCGAGGCGCGCGACAGCCACGGCATGACCGCGCTGCACCTGGCCGCCGCGCTGGGCCGCGAGGCCTCGCTGAAACTGCTGATCCAGCAGGGCGCCTCGCCGGACGCGCGCGCCGCCGACGGCCAGACCCCGCTCGGCGTGGCCCTGGCCAGCGGCCGCCGCGACCTGGCCGACTGGCTGGACTGGCGCACCTGGCCGCTGCCGCGGCGTCCGCTGCGCGAGGCCGACGTGCCGGCCGCGGCGATGGTCGGCGACGCCGAGGCGATCCGCCGCCTGATCGACCTCGGCCTGCCGGTGGATGCGGTGGACGCGCAGGGCTGCACCGCGTTGCTGCGCGCCGCCGGCGGCGGCCATGCCGAGGCGGTGAAACTGTTGCTGTCGCGCGGCGCCGATCTGCAGCACGCCGCGGCCAGCGGCGCCACGCCGCTGTCGGCGGCGGTGAGCATGCGCCAGACCGAGATCGTCGCGGCATTGCTGCAGGCCGGCGCGCAGATCGAACACCGCCTGCCGGGCGGGGTCACCGTGCTGATGCTGGCCTGCGCGCTGGGTCTGCCGGACATCGCCGCGCGGCTGCTGGCCGCCGGTGCCGACGTGCATGCCGGCGACGCCCAGCAACTGGCCCCGCTGCACTGCGCCGCGCTGTACGGCTTCACCGCGCGCGACAAGTCGCGCCTGCTGGCCCTGCTGGACACGCTGCTGCTGGCCGGCGCCGAGGCCGACCGCGGTTCCGCCGGCGGGGTCACGCCGCTACTGTTGCTGCTGGGCGCGCGCGCCGAACCGGGCACGGCCTGCGAGGAGCCGGTGGTGCTGGCCGGCGTCGAGCGCCTGCTCGACGAGGAGGTCAGCCTGGAGGTGCAGGATCCGCGCGGCTTCGGTCCGCTGCACCTGGCCGCGCTGCACGGCCTGCCGCTGCTGGTGCAGCGCCTGCTGCGCGCCGGTGCCGATCCGGAACTGCGCGATACCTTGAACCGCACCCCGCGCGAGATCGCGGTGATGCGCGGCTTCGTCGACGTCGCCGGGCAGTTCCAGCCGGCGCTGCCGGGAGTGTCGTCGATGGCGCGGTTCCTGCGCGAAAGCCGCTAGCGCTCTTCCTTCTCCCACCGGGAGAAGGTGGCCCGGAGGGCCGGATGAGGGTCGGGCGCCGCCTCGCCTGGCCCATTGCACCGCGCCTCGTGCCGCACCCTCACCCCAACCCCTCTCCCGGTGGGAGAGGGGCTTGCGGTCTCGCGCCGCACCGCCGTGCACCATCCAGCAAAAAAATGCCCGCCGGAAGGCGGGCGAACTGCGTCATGGTAGGCACGTCGCTGCTTTCGGAACCGCTGCGGGAGGTCTTCCTCCCGCGCACGTTGCGCGGCGGCGAACGGCGCCACCGCGCGATCGGGCGTTACTGCCGCCCGACCAGGGTCAGGCCGCTGTAGCTGCCGCTCAGGCGCACGTAGTAGGTCGTGGCGCTGGACGGGGTGAGGCGCACCGCCTGGGTGGTGCCGGCACGGGTGGAACGCGCGTCGTAGCTGCTGCTGGTCGGCGTCTTGCCCGCAGACACGTACATCGCCACGTTGCCGGTGCCGCCGAAGGTCATGAAGCTGACCACCGTGCCGGCCGCGGCCTGGAAGCTGTACAGCGCGTCGCCGCCCTGGCTGCCGATGCCGCGCATCTCCACCTTGTTGACCAGGGTCTTGGTCGGCGGCACGCAGCTGCTGTCGGACGGATCGCACGGCGGGGTGGTGGCCATCTGCAGCAGCATGTCCACGTCCAGGATGCCGGCGCCGATCGGCGTGCTGGTGGGGATCGCCACCGGGAACGGCCGCGCGCTGGCGCGCAGCAGGTCGCGCATGCCGGTCCAGCTGAAGGGCGTCTTGGCCACGCTCTGCACCATCGCCACCGCCGCGGCCACGTGCGGGGAGGCCATCGAGGTGCCGGCCATGCCGCCGATCTGCCAGTCGCCGGTCGGGCTCTGGGTGCCGCCGTTGATCACCTGGAAGATGTAGCCGTTCGGGTTGCCGTCGACGTCGCCGCCGCCGCCCGGCGCGGCGATGTCCACGCGCGTGCCGTAGTTGGAGTAGCTGGCGCGGCCGCCGTTCACCCGCGAAGCGCCGACGCTGATCACGCCGTTGCAGGAGGACATGGTGTAGGTGGAGGCATTGGCGTTGGAGTTGCCGGCGGCGACCACGATGATCGTGCCCTTGGCGTTGATCTGGTCGATCGCGTCCTGGTAGATCTGCGGGCAGGTGTCCGGCGCGCCGCTGCCCAGGCTCATGTTGATCACCTCGGCCGGGTTCGGGTTGGTCGGCAGGCCGGCCACCGGCAGGCCCGCGGCCCACAGCATGCCGTCGGCGATGTCGCTGCCGAAGCCGCCGCAGGAGCCGAGCACGCGCACCGGTACGATCTTGGCATCGTAGGCCAGCCCGGCCGTGGCCAGGTTGTTGTTGGTGACCTGGGCGATGGTGCCGGAGACATGGCTGCCGTGCCACGAACTCGGCGCCGGCGCATTGCCGGACGCGCCCAGCGCGGTGCAGTAGTCGGCTTCCACCCAGTCGCCCAGGTCGTAGCCGCCGGCCACGCGACCGTCCGTGTCGCGGCGCGAGACGCGGTGGTCGGTGATCATGTCGTAGCCGGGCAGCACGTTGGCGGCCAGATCCGGGTTGTCCTTGACCACGCCGGTATCGACCACCGCCACCACCACGCCCTTGCCGGTGGAGCGGGTCCAGCCCTGCTCGGCGTTGACCCCGCCGACCGGGTCGTGGAAGTTCCACTGCAGCTTGGCGTAGGCCGGATCGTTGGGGGTGGTGGAGGCGGCGGCCGCGATGGCGGCCGGCAGGCGCACGCTGGCCTCGTCCAGGCGCCGGTACAGCCGATCGACCTGCACCGACACCACCGACGGATCGGCCTTCAGCTCGTTGATGAAGGCGGTGCGCTCGCTGTCGCTGAGGTGGCGCGAGGTCTGCACCACATGCCAGCCCGGCACCGCCATGTCGCGCAGCACCTTGGCGCTGACGGCGCTGCGCAGCTTCAGGCCGTTGCTGCCGATCTGCGCGCGCTGCATGCCGCTGCGCGCCACTGCGCTGCTGAGGGTGGTGGCCAGCAGGCTGCGCGCCTGGCTGCCGCCGTCACGGGTCTTGACGATGAAGCGCTGGCCCAGGTCGTTGGCGCTGGCCGATTGCGGCACCGGACCTTGCACACCGCCCAGGCCGATGGTGGGGGAGGCCGCCTGCGCGCCACCGGCGAACAGGACGGCGGCGAGGGCAGCGGCGAGCGTATTGGAAGACATCATCTGCGGATCCTGGAAAGAGAGGTGAGAAGAAGAAAACGGCGGCGCGCGCGGCGCCGCGTGACGTCACAGATCGATGCCCACGCCGATGCCGGCCGAGGACTCGCCGCTGCTGAAGGCGCCGCCCAGGCTGAACGAGGCGCGCGCGCCGATCTTGCGGGCATAGCCGACCGACAGTGCCTGCTGCCCGCCCTGGAAGCCGGCGCCGACCGACACGCGCCCGCGCGGGCTCTGCGTACCGGCGGCGTTGACCGCCATGTTGAGCATCGCCGCGCTCATCGCGCCGAGCCGGTCCATGCGCCGGTCCATGCCGTCGAGGCGATGCTCGGTGTCGGTGCGCAACTGGTTGAAGCTGTCGTCCAGCGCGGTGATGCGGGTGTTGGTGTAGGCGTTGGCGCTGCTCAGGGTGGCGCTGTTGCCGGCACGCATCTGCGCCACATTGACCGCGTCGGTGTCGGCGCTGCCGGCGGCGACGTTGGCGACCTGGCGTTCGTTGCCGGCGCTGCCCACCGAGACCGTGTTGGCGCGGTTGGCGACCGAGCCCTGGCCCAGCGCCACCGAATTGGCGGCGCTGGCCGAGGCGCCCTGGCCGAGCGCGGTGGCCGAGGCGGCCGAGGCATTGGCGCTCTCGCCGAGCGCGACCGCGTTGGTCGCCACCGCGGCGACACGGGCGTTGGCGCCGACCGCGGTGCTGCCGTCGGCATTGACCGTGGCGTTGCCGCCGATGGCGGTGTCGTTGGGGCCATAGGCCAGCGCCTGCGCGCCCATCGCCAGGCCGTTGTTGCCGTTGGCGGTGGCCCCGGAACCCACGGCCACGGCATTGGTGCCGGCGCCGGTGCTCGGCGCGCTCGCCGCACCGTCGCCGCCTCCCACGCTGATGCCGCCGGAACCGCCGATCGTGTTCAGGCGGTTGCCGAAGCCGGTCAGGGCGGTGTCGAGCGCGCCCATCGCCGAGCCCAGGTCGGTGTAGTGCGTGCCCTGCACCAGGTAATTGCCGCCGATCAGGTTGCCGTTGGCGTCGACCACGCTGCCGGCGCCGAACGCGGCGGCGACGTTGCGCAGCTGCGCCAGGTTGACCGCGTCGGTGTCCATGGTGCCGGCGGCCAGGTTGGTGAGCTGGCGCTCGGCGCCCGCTGCGCCGATGGACACGGTGTTGTCGCGTTCGGCGACCGAACCGGCGCCCAGCGCCACGCTGTTGTTGGTGATGGTCTGCTTGTCGTTGACGAACTGCGAGTTGCCGACCCGCGCGCCGGGGCCGATCGCGATCGACTGGTCGCCGAACACATCGGACTTGGTGCCGATGGCGATGCTGTCGTAGAACAGCACCGGCGTATCGAGGAAGAAGTTGCCGTTCCACACCATGCCCCCGCCCAGGGCCAGACTGCGGGTGCCGCCGGCCCAGGAGCGGTTGCCGAGCGCGGTGGAGCCGACGCCGCCGGCGAACGCGGCCGGGCCGACCGCGGTGCCGTCGTCGTTCTGGACGAACGCGCTGGGGCCCATGGCCACGCTGTGGGTGCCCCAGGCGCGTGCGCCGTTGCCGAAGGCGGTGGCCCACTCGGCGGTGGCCTGGCTCTGCGCGCCCACCGCCACGGCGGCGTACTGGTTGGCCACCGCGGTGGTGCCGACGGCGACGGTGCGGTTGGCGCTGGCTTCGGCCAGGGCGCCGACCGCGGTGGAACTGTAGGCCGTGGCCAGCGCGCCGCCGCCCAGCGCGGTGGACAGCGGGCCGGTGGCCTGCGTGGCCTGCATTTGGGTGCCTTCGGCGCCGAAGCCCGGACTCATCTCCTCGCCCACGTCGACGATGCCGCCGACGGCGACGCTGGAGCGGTCGCTGGCGATCGCGCCGGCGCCGGCCGCCACGTTGTACTTGCCGCTGGCCTGGGCGCCGGCGCCCAGCGCGGTGGCGGCCACGCCGGTGGCCGACGTCTGCTGCAGGATCACCACGCCGTTGGGCTGGTAGGAGAAATCCAGGTCGAGCATGCCGCCGACGGCGGTGGTGGAGACCTCGGTGGCCAGGCTGTTGTGGCCCACCGCCACCGCGTGGTTGGCGTAGCCGACCGCACCGCCGCCGAGCGCGATGGTGCCGGTGCCGACCGCCGAGGCGGCCTCGCCGGCGGCCAGCGCTTCGTCGCCGTCGGCGTCGGCGCCGGCGTTGCTGTCGGCGCTGCCGGTGGCCTTGAAGTAGACGCTGGGGTCGTAGGTGGTCGCGGCCGGCGTGGCGCTGGCGTCGCTGGCCGTAGCGTCGGTGCCGGTGGCGGGTTGGGTGCTGGCGGTCGTCGCGGTGCTGGGGGTGGGCGTCTGCGCCATCGCCGTCGAAGTCAGGCACAGCGCGCAGGCCAGGGCCAGGGTGCTGTACGCGCGGGGAATCGGATGACGGGCGGCGGTGCCGCGCAGGGAAGAGCATGCGTTCATGGCGATCTCGGGCTGAAAAAACGGCAGGGCAGAAGGTGACGTCGGCGGCGCGTGTGCGCCTCCGCATCGGTCTGGAGTGGTCTGGAAGCAGCGCCGTCGTCCCCGGGCGTGTTCCGTCATGCGAACTTAGGCCCGCCGTCACCGGCTTGTCACCTGCAAGTTCTCGCATGATCATCATCGGATTCTCACTGAACGGGAATGGAGCACGGCGGCATGGCGAAGGCGTTCTGGAACTGGCTGGGCCGCGCGCCGCTGGTGGACGAGGTGGATCGGCGCAATGCGCTGGTGATCCAGTTGCTGCTGCTGTTCCTGGCGGTGACCATTCCCGCCACGATCGTGGTGGCGGTGGTGCTGGCCTGGCCGGAGCTGCGCGGGCAGCCGCTGCCGCCGGGCATGCTGATTTCGTTGACCATGAGTCTGCTGATCGGGGTGTGCGCGGCGATCGGCTTCGTGCGCGTGCGCCATGGCGCCCTGCGCGGCGGCGTGCGGCTGCTGCTCGGGGCGATGCTCGGCTCGTTGCTGGTCAACGCCGCCATCCACGGCTTTCAGCGGCAGTTGCCGGATCAACTGGCGCAGATGCTGGTGCTGATCCTGGCCGGGTTGGTGCTGGGGCGCCGTGCGCTGTGGGTCACCTTCGTCGCCTTGCTGCTGATGCTCGGCGTCGGCGTGGGGCGCGATGCCTTGGCCGAACTGGCCGGCGCGCCGGCGCAGGCGCTGTTCAACGTGCTGCCGGTGCTGTTCAGTTACCTGCTGGTGACGCTGCTGCTGGACCGCACCACCGAGGCGCTGCGCGAGAGCCTGCGCGAATCCAACGCGCGCGGCCAGCGCCTGCAGCAGGAGATGCAGGAACGCGAACGCGCACAGACCCAGCTGATCCACGCGCAGAAACGCGAGATCACCGAGCGCATGGCCAGCGGCCTGGCCCACGACTTCAACAACATCCTGGCGGTGATGTCCGGCTTCGCCGCCGCGCGCCACGACGACGACCTGACCAGCGACGCGCAGCGCATCGCGCAGCTGGAGGACAGCCTGGCGGCGGTGGAGGCATCGGCCGAGCGCGGCATGACCATCGTGCGCCGGCTGCTGCGCTTCAGCCGCCGCGACGCCGAGCATGTCGAACGCTTCGACGCCGCGGCCGCGGTGGAGGCCTTGCAGCCGATGCTGCGGCAGTTGCTGGAAGCGCGGATCGTGCTGCGCTGCGCGCTGCCGGCGGCGCCGGCGCCGATCCGTTTCGAGCGCAGCCAGTTCGACCTGATGCTGCTGAACCTGGCCTCCAACAGCCGCGACGCGATCGCCGACCGCGGCCATTTCGACATCGCCGTGTCCAGCGAGGACGAGGGCACCGTCATCGAGGTCGCCGACGACGGCCACGGCATGCCGGCGGAGGTGGCCGCGCAGGTGTTCGAGCCGTTCTACAGCACCAAGCCCGCCGACAGCGGCACCGGCCTGGGCCTGGCGGTGGTGCGCGACCTGGTGGTGCGCGCCGGCGGCCGGATCCAGGTGCACAGCACGGTGGGCGTGGGCACGCGCTTCCGCATCGTGCTGCCGCACGCCGATGCGGTGGCGATGTAGCGCCTGCCCGGAAGGCCTGTGCGCCGCGGCGCCGCGCGCGCGGTGCGCGTCAGCCGGCGGGATCGAAGATGTAGCCCTTGCCGTGCACCGCGGCCAGCGGCAGCGGCTCGCCGCAGCGGCGCTGCACCTTGCTGCGCAGGCGGTGCACCATCGAATCCAGGCGGTGCGCGTCGAAGTCGTACACGCGGTCGGTGAGCGCGGCGATCAAGGCCTCGCGCGCCACCAGCAGGCCCGGTTGCTCGAGCAGACGCAGGCACAGCCGGCGTTCGCTGCCGGTCAGCGCGGCGGCGGCGCCGGACGGCGACAGCAGGCACCAGCCGTCTTCGCTCACCTGCCAGCGCCCGCGCGCCGGCGCCGCAGGCGGGCGCCCGCTCACGCGCCGCGCCAGGCTGTGCAGGGTCGCGGCCAGCAGGTCGATTTCCACCGGCTTGGACAGATAGGCGTCGGCGCCGCCGGTCAGGCCGCGGATGCGGTCCTCGGTCTGGCCCAGGCTGGTCAGCATGACGATGCCCAGGTCCGGGTATTGCAGGCGCAGCGCGCCGGCCAGGGTGAAGCCGTCGGTATCGGGCAGGCCGACATCCAGCACCACGATCTCGGCGCCCTCGCGCTGCACCCGCTGCTGCAGTTCCGCGCCGGTGCCGCAGCCGTCGGCGGCGAAGCCGAAACGGCGCAGGCCCGGCACCAGGATGCGATCGCGCAGTATCGGATCGTCCTCCAGGACCAGAGTGCGCAGGGCGGCGGCAGCGGGATCGGAAGTCATGCGCAGCCGCAGTGTAGCCGCAGCCGGCCGCTTGCGCGCGCCTGAACGGCGCCGCGCGGCGATTACGCGACGCAAACACCGGCGCTGGCAGACTCGCCGCTCCTCCGCACCGGCGCCCACGATGGCCTCGCGAATCGAAGACTACGCCATGCTCGGCAACTGCCGCAGCGCGGCTCTGGTGGACCGTCGCGGCTCGATCGACTGGCTGTGTCTGCCGCGCTTCGATTCCGATGCCTTGTTCGCCGCCCTGCTCGGCGAACCCGACCACGGCCGCTGGGCGATCGCGCCGCAGGGCGACTTCACCAGCACCCGTGCCTACCGCGACGGTAGCCTGGTGCTGGAGACGCGGTTCGAGACCGACACCGGCGCGGTGGCGCTGCTCGATTTCATGGTCGCCAGCCACGACGAGGTGATGCACAACCACGTGGTGCGGATCGTGCGCGGCCTGCACGGCCGGGTGCCGCTGCGCATGCAGCTGCAGCTGCGCTTCAACTACGGCCGTACCATTCCCTGGGTGTCGCAGATCGAGGGCGGCCTGCAGGCGGTGGCCGGGCCGGACCAGATCGCGCTGCGCAGCCCGCAGGCCATGCACGGCCACGGCTTCGCCACCGAAGCCGAGTTCGTGCTGGAGGCCGGCGAAAGCACCTGGTTCGTGCTCAGCCACGGCGCCTCGCACCTGGAGCTGCCGCCGTTGCTAGCGCCGGAGCAGGCGCTGGCGCAGACCGAGGCGTTCTGGCACGGCTGGTCGCACCGCTGCCTGCATGTCGGCCCGTGGACCGAGGCGGTGCGGCGCTCGCTGGTGGTGCTGAAGGGCCTGAGTTACCTGCCCACCGGCGCCATCGTCGCCGCACCGACCACCTCGCTGCCCGAACGTCTGGGCGGCGAGCGCAACTGGGACTACCGCTTCTGCTGGCTGCGCGATGCGGTGTTCACCCTGACCGCATTGCGCGCGGCCGGCTATTTCGCCGAGGCTGCCGCGTTCCATGGCTGGCTGCAGCGCACCGTGGCCGGCTCGCCGGACCAGTTGCAGGCGCTGTACGGCATCGGCGGCGAGCGGCGCATGTCCGAATGGACGGTGGACTGGCTGCCCGGCTACGAGGGCGCCTCGCCGGTGCGCGTGGGCAATGCCGCGGTCGGCCAGTTCCAGCTCGACGTCTATGGCGAGGTGATCGCCGCGTTCCATCGCGGCCACCACGAGGGCATGGCCTCGGCGGTGCATGGCCGCTCGCTGGCGCGGCAGTTGCTGGAGGTGCTGGAGCAGCGCTGGCGCGAGCCGGACGAGGGCATCTGGGAGATCCGTGACAAGCGCCAGCACTTCGTGCATTCCAAGGTGATGGCGTGGCTGGCGTTCGACTGCGGCGCGCGCGACGGCGTCACCGATGCCGACGCGGCGCAACGCGCGCACTGGCGCGCGCTGGCCGACGAGATCCATGCGCAGGTGCTGGCGCAGGGCGTGCACCGCGATGGCTACTTCGTGCAGAGCTACGGCAGCGAACGGCTGGACGCGGCGACCCTGCTGATCCCGCTGGTCGGCTTCCTGCCGCCGGACGACCCGCGCGTGGCCGCCACCGCCGACGCCATCGCCGAACACCTGAGCATCGACGGCCTGGTCGAGCGCTACCGCGCCGACGACGCCAGCGGCGACGGCCTGCCGGCCGGCGAGGGCACCTTCATCGCCTGCAGTTTCTGGCTGGTGGAGAACTACACGCTGCTCGGCCGCGGCGAGCAGGCGCGCGCGCTGTTCGAGCGCCTGCTCGCGCTGTGCAACGACGTCGGCCTGCTGGCCGAGGAGTACGACCCGCGCAGCGGCCGCATGCTCGGCAATTTCCCGCAGGGCTATTCGCACGTGGCCCTGGTCCACGCGGCGCTGCGCCTGCATGGCTTGATCGGCGAACAGGACACCCATCCATGAGCGATGCCTCCCAGACCACTCCTCCCTGCCTGATCGTGGTGTTCGGCGCCCGCGGCGACCTGACCCGGCGCCTGGTGCTGCCGGCGCTGTACAACCTGCGCCACAGCGGTGCGCTGCCCGAGGAATTCGCGGTGATCGGCGTGGACCACGGCGCGGTCAGCGAAGTGGCGTGGCGGCGCATGCTCGGCGATGCGATGCGCGGGCTGATGGCCGACCGCGACGCAGAGTTCAAGGCCGATGGCCTGGACGAGGAGGTGTGGGGCTGGCTGCGTTCGCGCCTGCACTACCTGCGCGGCGACTTCAACGATGCCGGCACCTATCGCAGCCTGGGCACGCTGCTGGAGAAGATCGGCGCGCAGTACCGCACCGGCGGCAACGTGCTGTTCTACCTGGCCACCGCGGCGCGCTTCTTCGCGCCGGTGATCGAACAGCTGGGGTCGGCCGGGCTGGTCAAGCAGGGCGCCAGCAGCGGCTGGCGCCGGGTGATCGTGGAGAAGCCGTTCGGCCACGACCTGCAGAGCGCGCGCGAGCTCAACGCCATCGTCGGCCGCGTGCTGGACGAGGACCAGGTGTTCCGCATCGACCATTTCCTCGGCAAGGAAACGGTGCAGAACATCCTCGCCTTCCGCTTCGCCAACGGCCTGTTCGAGCCGGTGTGGAACCGCGACCGTATCGACCACGTGCAGATCACCGCGGCCGAGACCATCGGCGTGGAGGGCCGCGGCGGCTTCTACGACCCCACCGGCTGCCTGCGCGACATGGTGCCCAACCACCTGTTCCAGTTGCTGGCGATGATCGCGATGGAACCGCCGGCGGCCTTCACCCCGGCGGCGATGCTGCGCCGGCGTGCCGAGGTGATCGAGGCGGTGCGGCCGCTGAGTCCGGCCGACGTGGTCCGCGGCCAGTACGCGGCCGGCGCGATCGGTCGCAACGCCGTGCCGGGCTACCGCGAGGAAGACACGGTGCCGCCGGATTCCAACACCGAGACCTATGTGGCGATGAAGCTGCAGGTCGACACCTGGCGCTGGGCCGGCGTGCCGTTCTACCTGCGCACCGGCAAGCGCCTGCGCGAGCGCACCACCGAGATCGCGATCCGCTTCAAGCCGGCGCCGCTGGCGCCGCTGCGCAGCGCCGAGATCGGCGGCTACGGCCCGGACTGGCTGGTGCTGCACATCCAGCCAGACGAAGGCATCTCGCTGCAGTTCGACGTCAAGCGCCCGGGCGCGCGTGTCAGCCTGGCGCCGGTGCGCATGGACTTCCGCTACCGCGACTGGTTCCCCAAGGAATACACGGTGGGCTACGAGCGCCTGCTGCAGGACTGCATGCACGGCGAGGCCGGGCTGTTCCAGGACGCGACCATGGTCGAGGCGGCCTGGCGCATCGTGCAGCCGATCCTCGACGCGTGGCAAACCTCGGCCGACGAGACCCCGCAGTACCCGGCCGGCAGCGCCGGCCCGGCCGCGGCCGATGCGCTGCTGGCGCTCAACGGCGGCCACACCTGGCGCACCCTGACCGCCGGGCGTCGCCCGCCGCCGCGTCGTCCGCCGGAGTCCACCACCACCAGCGAAACCCGGCCGGTGACGCCGGCGCCGAAGCGTGGTGGGGCCAAGGCGGGCAATGCCTCGGCTTCGGCGAAGCCAGGCAAGTCGACCAAGCGCAAGCCTGCCCCGGCGGCGGTGAAGACGCAGGCGGCCAAGAAGGTCGCGAAGAAAGTCGCGAAGAAAACCGTCAAGCGCGCGACCAGCGGCACCGCAGCGAAGCGTTCGTCACGCAAGGACTGAAGCCATGCCCCGGGCGCCGGCGTGAGCGCCGGTGCTCGGGGAGATGCCTCCATGCCAGCAGGAGCGGCGCAGCGACGGCGGCTGGATCCTGCAGTCGGGGCTGAAGCCCCTCCCACAATGGAAGGACTGGCGGCGTGCGGACACAGCGCGCTTGCCGAGCATTGGCGTTGGCGAGCCGGCATGCCGTGGGAGCCCACCGCCCCTGTCGTCGCAGCCAGCAAAGGCGTCACCGCCACGGACGCTGTCGACCGTCAGTGTGGGAGGGGCTTCAGCCCCGACGCGACCACGCTCGACTACACGCGCACCACGCAGTGGGCACGTGCCTCGGCCAATCGTCGGCGTCCCCATCGCTATCTGTCGCGCGTGACAACGGCGTACCCACCGTGACCGCGGTTGTCGGCAGCGACGAGCGCACATACGCAGCGCATGCCTGGGACACGGTTGGCCGCGCGGCCAAGCCACCCGCATCAACTGCGATGCTGTCCCGCGCCTGTTGCGCCCGTCGCATCCGCCGGCCCCGCCGTCGGATCGTTGACGTCGGCCTCGAACAGCTTGGTCAGGTCGGCGCGCGCCGCACGCGCGGTCTGCACCACCGCCGCATCGTCGTCGTAGACCAGGTGCTGGGCGCGCAGCAGTTGCGTGTCGTGCTCGCGGAAACGGGCGATGCGGTCGCGCGCGGTCGCCGCATCCAGGCCCAGGCCGAGCAGCACCTGCTCGCTCAGTTCCAGGCTGGAGGCGAACACTTCGCGGAACGGCTCCGCACCCAGGTCCATCAGTCGCCAGGCGTGCTGGCGGTTGCGTGCGCGCGCCAGCACCTTGGCGGTGGGGTAGAGCCGGCGGATCAGCCGCGTGGTCTTGATGTTGGTTTCCGGGTCGTCCATCGCCACCACGAAGATGCGGATGCCGTCGCTGCCGGCCGCGCGCAGCAGGTCCGGGCGGCTGGGGTCGCCGTAGTAGAGCTGGTTGCCGAAGCGGCGCAGGTCCTCCACCGTGTCCGGATTGTGTTCCAGCGCCACGAACGGGATGCGCTGCGCAGTCAGCAGGCGCGCCACGATCTGGCCGAAGCGGCCCATGCCGGCGATCAGCACCTGCGCGCGCTGCGCATCCACCGTGTCGTACTGCGCCGCCGGCGGTGGCTGTTTGCCCTTGCCGGCCTCGCTGCCGCCGAGCAGGCGCTGCATGCCGATCAGCAGCAGCGGCGTCAGCGCCATCGACACGCCGACCACCGCGACCAGGCGGTCGTGGGTGGCGTCGTCGAGCAGGCGCACGCGCTGCGCCTCGGTGAACACCACGAAGGCGAACTCGCCGCCCAGCCACAGCAGGCTGCCCAGCAGCAGCGCACTGCGCCAGGGCAGGCGCAGCACGCGGCCGATGCCGGCCAGCAGCGCGAACTTGACCAGCAACAGCGTGGCCACGGCGCCGGCGATCAGCCACGGCTCGGCGACGATGCGGTCCAGGTCGATGCCCATGCCCACGGCGATGAAGAACACGCCCAGCAGCAGGCCCTGGAACGGCTCGATCTGTGCCTCCAGTTCGTGGCGGAACTCCGAATCGGCCAGCAGCACGCCGGCCAGGAACGCTCCCAGGCTGGGGCTGAGCCCGGCCTTCTGCAGGAACCAGGCGTTGCCCAGCACCACCAGCAGCGCGCTGGCGGTGAACACCTCGGGCATGCGCGTGCGCGCCACGGTGCGGAACAGGTGGCGCAGCACGAAGCGCCCGCACAGCACCACCAGCGCCAGCGCGCCCAGCGCCTGGCCCACTTCCGTCCAGGTCAGGGTGTCGTTCTTGGCGCCGCCGAGCAGCGGCACCGCGGCCAGCAGCGGGATCGCGATCAGGTCCTGGAACAGCAGGATGGCGAAGCCGAGCCGGCCGTAGTCGCTGTTGAGCGCCTTGCGCTCGGCCAGCAGTTGCAGGCCCACCGCGGTGGAGGACAGCGCCAGCGCCAGGCCGATCACCAGCGCGCTCTTCCAGTTCAGGCCCATGCACAGCGCCAGCGCGCCCAACGGCAGCGCGGTCAGCGCGACCTGGGCGCTGCCGGCACCGAACACCGCATGTCGCATCACCTTCAAGCGCGCCGGCGACAGTTCCAGGCCGATCAGGAACAGCAGCATCACCACGCCGATCTCGGCGGCGTTGAGGATGCGCTCGGTGTCCTGCACGAAGCCCAGCCCGTCCGGCCCCAGCACCACACCCGCAGCCAGGTAGGCCAGCACCGCGCCCAGGCCCAGGCGCTTGAACACCGGCACCGCGATCACCGCGGCCAGCAGCAGCACGAGCGCCAGTTCCAGGCCGCCGCTATGCACGAGTCGTCTCCATCGCCGCATTATGCGGCCGCCAATGCGACCGGGTGCTGACCCGAGCTGTGCCTGCGGGCTCCGATGGACATGGCGGATCCGCGAAGGATCGGCGGTGGGCAGCCGTCTGGCGCGGTCTTTCTGCGGGGGGGAGGCGGTGCTGCCTGCCCTGCGCACCGGGTGTGCGCCGCCGCCTGGTCTCTGTGGCCTGGTCGGGTCGGGGCTGAAACCCCTCCCACACCGGGAAGTCCAGCGATGGTCCGCGTCGTTCCGGATTCCGCTCAAGCGCGCGTGCGTGCGTAACGGGCCGCCGACCCAAGCTCCCTGTGGGAAGGGCTTCAGCCCCGACGCGCGGATGCCGGAATCTCGCCAGCGCAGCTGTCGCCGGATGCGCGGCATCGCCGTCAACGCCGCAGCGCGCGACCCGGATCATCCCCGCGCCGCGGCCAGCCGTGTACCGTTAGCGCATTCGCTCGCCTCCGCCGCCGCCATGAGCACCTATCACCTGCAGTCCGTGTTCCGCCCCGCTTCGGTCGCCATCGTCGGCGGCAGCCCGCGCGAGCGTTCGGCCGGGCGGGCGGTGGTGCGCAGCCTGCGCGCGGCCGGGTTTCCCGGGCAGATCGGCTGGGTCAGCCCGCGCTACCGCGAGATCGATGGCGTGCCCACGGTGCGCCGCCTCACCGACCTGCCCTGGGTGCCGGACCTGGTGGTGATCACCGCGCCGGCGCGGATGGTGCCGCGCATCGTGTCGATCGCCGCGCGGCGTGGCGTCGCCGCGGCGATCATCCTCACCGCCGGGCTCGGCAGCGGGCCTGGGTCGGCCGCGGCGCGCGTGGAAAGCGCCGCACGGGCGAAGGGCCTGCGCATCCTCGGCCCACATTGCCTGGGCGTGATCGCGCCGCATGCGCGGCTCAACGCCAGCATCGCCGCGCACTGCCCGCAGCCGGGCGACCTGGCGCTGATCTCCGAATCCAGCGCCATCGCCGCGGCGCTGGTGGAATGGGGCGTGGCGCGTGCGGTCGGCTTCTCGGCGGTGGTCTCGCTGGGCGACGCGCTGGACGTGGACTTCGCCGACCTGCTCGACTACTTCGCCACCGACTACCGCACCCGCGCGATCCTGCTCTACGTCGAACACATCCGCGACGCGCGCAAGTTCATGTCCGCCGCGCGCGCCGCCGCCCGCGCCAAACCGGTGGTGGTGGTCAAGTCGGGCCGGCAGCTGCGCATCGACCCGAATGCCGACACCCACGTGCAGGCGCTGGCCAGTTCCGATGCGGTGTACGGTGCCGCATTCGCCCGCGCCGGCCTGCTGCGGGTGCGCGCGCTGGACGAACTGTTCGCCGCGGCGGAGACGCTGGGCCGGCTCAGCACCTTCCCCGGCCGGCGCCTGGCCATCCTCAGCAACGGCGGTGGCGTCGGCCGCCTGGCGGTGGATACGCTGGCCGATCTCGGCGGCACCCTGGCGGCGCTCTCGGCACCCACCCAGCAGCAACTGGACGCGGCGCTGCCGCAGGAATGGTCGCATCGCAATCCAGTGGACATCGTGGTGGACGCCGACGGCGAACGCTACGCCGCCGCCGCCGGTGCGCTGCTGGAGGACCCGGAGAACGACGCGGTGCTGGTGGTCAACGTGCCGACCGCGTTCACCTCCTCCGCCGAGGCGGCGCAGGCGCTGACCCGCATCCTCGGCCAGCGCCCGCGCCATCACCGCGACAAGCCGGTGTTCGCGGTGTGGCTGGGCAACGACGAGAGCGCCACCGCCACGCTCAACGCCGCGCGCATCCCCACCTACGCCACCGAGGCGGACGCGGTGCGCGGCTTCATGCACCTGGTGCGCTACCGCGAGGCGCAGGCGGCACTGATGGAAACGCCGCCGAGCCTGCCCGACGATTTCGCCTTCGACGCCGCCGCCGCGCGCGGCATCGTCGACGCGGCGCTGGCCGCCGGGCAGACCTGGCTGGACCCGCTGGCGACCACGCGATTGCTGGCCGCCTACGGCATCCCCACCGCGCCGGTGGCGCACGCCGCCGATGCCGAGGCCGCGGCGCAGGTGGCCGCGCCGATGCTGGCGCAGGGCTCGGCGGTGGCGGTGAAGATCCATTCGGCCGACATCCCGCACAAGTCCGACGTGGACGGGGTGCGCCTCAACCTGGTCAGCGTGGAGGCGGTGCGCGATGCGGCCGAGGGCATCCTCGCCCGCGCGCGCGCGGCGCGGCCGGACGCGCGCATCGACGGCGTGCTGGTGCAGCCCTCGCTGCTGCGGCCGAAGGCGCGCGAACTGATCGCCGGCATCGCCGACGATCCCACCTTCGGCCCGGTGATCGTGTTCGGCCGCGGCGGCACCGCGGTGGAAGTGATCGACGATAAGGCGCTGGCGCTGCCGCCGCTGGACCTGCGCCTGGCCCACGAACTGATCGGCCGCACGCGCGTCAGCCGCATCCTCAAGGCCTACCGCGACGTGCCGGCGGCCGACGAGCGTGCGGTGGCGATGGTGCTGGTCAAGCTGGCGCAACTGGCCGCCGATCTGCCGGAGATCCGCGAACTGGACATCAATCCGCTGCTGGCCGACCGCGACGGGGTGATCGCGGTCGACGCGCGGGTGGCGGTGGCGCCGTCGCGGCGCCTGCACAAGGGCCGCGGCCATCCG
The DNA here is from genome assembly GCF_009192895.1 of Xanthomonas sp. LMG 12460. Lineage (NCBI taxonomy): Bacteria > Pseudomonadati > Pseudomonadota > Gammaproteobacteria > Lysobacterales > Lysobacteraceae > Xanthomonas > Xanthomonas sp. LMG 12460. The sequence continues at coordinate 46,128 of NZ_NKUH01000015.1, forward strand.
CGCTTCGCGATCTTCCCGTATCCCAAGGAGTGGGAACGGCGCATCGTGCTCAACGACGGCAGCGCCGCGTTCGTGCGCCCGGTGCGGCCGGAGGACGACGCGCTGTTCCGCAGCTTCTTCGCCCGCGTCACCGACGAAGACCTGCGCCTGCGCTTCTTCCAGGCGGTGAAGCATTTCAGTCACGAATTCATCGCGCGCCTGACCCAGCTCGACTACGCGCGCTCGATCGCGCTGGTGGCGATCGAGCCGCGCAGCGGCGACATGCTCGGCGCGGTGCGCCTGCATGCCGACGCCGATTACGACCGCGGCGAATACGGCATCCTGATCCGCTCCGACCTCAAGGGCCACGGCATCGGCTGGCAGTTGATGCGGATCATGATCGAGTACGCCGGCTGGCTTGGCCTCAAGGTGGTCGAAGGCCAGGTGTTGCGCGAGAACCGCACCATGCTGGCGATGTGCCGGCAGCTCGGCTTCAAGGCCACGCCGGATCCCGACGACGCCACGCTGATGGACGTGGTGTTGCCGGTGGCGCAGCACTGAGGACGGCGCCGCGATGTCGACGTTCTCGCCCAGCGAACTGAAGCCGCGCCACGCGATCCTGTCCGGCCTCCCGGGCGCCGCCTCGCTGGAGATCCTGCTGCGCCCGTTCCTGCACGCCGGCGAGATCGTGGACACCGCGATCCGCCTGGACGGCATCGCGCTGCCGTCGCTCAGGCTCGGCGAGCTGGCCGGCCAGCGCTTCGACTTTCCACGCAACCCGCAGGACGGCTACATCGACGGCGCACTTTACCTGGCCGGCGCGCACCACCCGGTCGATGTCGACACGCTGACCTTCAACCTCTCGCGCGACGGGCAACTGACGCTCGTGGCCAAGGGCGTGTATGCGTTCGATGTCGAAGGCCTGGACGACCTGGGCACGGTCCCCTTTACCCTGGCCGCGCGGCTCAGCACGTGCGCGCTGTGAGCGCGGCTGCACGCCGCGGCGCAGTGGCCTTTTGGCATCGCCGCACGTTGCATGAGGCGCTTCACCACCGCACACGTCGACCTGCCTGCGACACTCGACCCTCGGGAGTTCTTCATGTCGTTCAAGCCAGAGCGCTACACCTCGGTCTCGCCGTATCTCATTGTCGATGGCGCGCAGCGGACCATCGCGTTCCTGGTCGCGGTGTTCGACGCCGAACCCTTGCGGCAGATTCCCGGCGAGGGTGGCCTGCTCGCCCACGGCGAGGTGCGCATCGACGACACCGTGGTGATGTTCTGCGATGCGGTCGAGGGCTGGCCGGCGGTGCCGGCGCATGTGCATGTCTACGTGCGCGATGTGGATGCGACCTACCAGCGTGGACTGGCTGCCGGTGCCACGGCGGTGCAGGCGCCGGTGCAGAAGGACGATCCGGACCGGCGTGGCGGCTTTCGCGACGCCGGCGGCACGACCTGGTGGGTCGGCCAGCAGATCGGCTGAGCGAGCGCAGGCGGCAGCACGTCTGACGCCGCTCATTGCTGCGCCTTGCGCCGCACTCGGCACAGGCCGTGCCTGCAGGCGCCATAGGACGGCACGCGGCAGGCACGGCGTTGCGGTGCTTACTCCAGCTCCTGGTTGCTCACCCCGCGCTCGACCGGGTACACGGTCGGCGGCGGCGTTGTGGAGCGCATCAGCTTCAGCGAGGTCTTGCTCTGCTCGCACAGGTTGCCGCCGCTGACGAACACGCCGTCCTGGGTGCACTTCCAGTCGTAGAAGTTGGCGATGCCGCCGGCCAACTGCAGGCTGTAGTCGGTGCTCTTGGCCGCGGCGTCGAACGGCTGTCCGGCCGGGATGTTCTGGAACCAGCGCATCCATTCCTTGGAACCGACCGGCGGCACCTTGTCCGGCGCCTGGAAGGTCGGGTTCATCGGCGAGAGTTGTGGCGATTCGGCGGTCATGTGGCAGCTCATGCAGGAGCTGATCGGATTGTCCACCGGACCGTTGAGGCGGCCGTTCCAGCCCAGGTGGGTCGGCGGCAGTTCCGGCCTGGTGTTGATCGCCGACTGCAGGATGCGCGGATTGATCCGGGTCTGGGTCGGCTGCTTGTTGGTGTAGTCGTCGCCGGTGTTCTGCGGATCGTTGCCGAACATCACGCCCACCGGCACCAGGTTCTGCCAGCCGGGCTTGCCGCTGACCGCGCCGTTGTACTGGAAGGTGCCGAAGATCCAGCCGGTGCCGGGCACGCGGCTGTCGCGCACGGCGAAATCCATCTGGATCAGCGCCACCTGCTTGAACGCGCGGTCGGCGGACTTGAAGCTGTTGGTGACCCAGGCGTTCCACAGCACCGGGTTCTGCAGGAACGGCACCTGGCTCAGGTCCACGTCGGCGAACAGCGCCTTGCACACCACGGTGCCGTCGCGGAAGGTGTTGGGCTTGGTGGTGAAGCTCGGATCCGGGTTCTGCGGATCCTTCCACACCTGGCCGAATGTGTAGGCGCCGACATCGTTGTAGATGCCGACCGCGAAGGTCTGGCCGGTGGTGAGCTGGGTCGGCGCCAGTTGCTTGACCTGGATCTGCGCTTCCTTGGTCAGCCCATGCACGCCTTCGCGTCCGAGCGGGCCGTAGTGCTGCCAGGGCGCGTGGTACCAGCGCCTCACCTTGTTGTTCTGCACGTACCAGTCGCTTTCGACGTTGCCTTCCAGGCAGTAGGCCTTCACGGCATCGGCGTAGCCGCGCCAGGCTTCGAAGTTGTTGCTCAGCGGCTTGGGCAGCTTCTGGAAGAACGCCGGCAACGGGCCGCTGGGCGGTTGCTGCGGATAGTCCTGGCTGAGCTGGAACAGCGGCCCCTTGTACGTAGAGGGCGGCGCGTAGCCGAAATCCGGAAAGCGCCCGGCGGAGGCGGCGCCGCTGGCAAGGGTCAGCACGGTGGCGATGGCGAGAATGCGCGGATGAGGCAGTTGCATGATGGACCTCCGGTCGTGTGCGTCGGTGCGTGCGGGCGATGCCGCGTCCTGTGTCCGGACATCCCCTGGCCCCGGACCGGCCGCACGCCCGCGCTGCTGCGCGGCCGCGGTGAAAGGGTTCCCGTCGCGCCAGGGCCGCGCGCAGGCACGGGCGTACGCATCCGCCTGCGCGCGCAGACGAAGCGAGAGACGCGATGGGAAGTGCAGCATCCACCGCCACCGTGGAGACGCGGCGGCGCTGCTGTGGATGCGTGAAACGGCCTAGCGGACCGAAGACATGTCCATGTCGCTCTCCTGACCCCGTGTGGAAGGCAACTGCGTTGAAGACGGTTGTCGCGTCGAGCGTGGGGGAAACGCGCGGGCCCGGCAGGGCAGCATCGGGGGACGAATGCTGCGGGGGCGGCGCCCTGCGGCGGCCGCGATGCCGGGTTGCGCGTCGATCGCCAACCGCGCGTGGGAGCGGGCGTCGGCGTTGCTCGACGCTTCGGACTCTAGCGAGCGCCGCGCCGCCGGTGGTAGACAGTTGCGACCGCCGGCGTCGCCGCGGCGCGTGGCTGACCGGCCGTCGCGCGACCGCGCCTGCAGCAGGTGGCCGGTCGGCACGCAGGCCACAGCCATGGCATGCTGCACGCGGGGCCGCGCCTGGCGGGAGCAGGCGCGGTGGGGACGGTGGACGCGCCGGGCACGGCGGCGTCCACCGCGGCGATGCACTTTCTTGCGGTGACGCCATGCGCACGCACGGGACCTTGATTCAGTGGAACGAGGAGCGCGGCTGCGGCCGGGTGCGCCTTGCCCATCGTGAGACCGAAGCCGAGGTGCAACGCGCGGCGTTTCCTGCCGACGGCGTTCCCCCGCGGGTGGGCGAACTGATCTCCTTCGACCTGGAGCACGACGCGCAGGGACGGCCGCGGGCCATGCGGGTGATGCGTCCCGGTCGGGCGCCTGCATCGCCCGCGCGTGCGGCACCGCGTCCGCGTCGCGGTCTCTGGCTCGGCGTGCTGATGCTGCTGGCGGTGCTCGCGATCGCGGCCTACGCGGCGCTGCGCTTCGTGGCGGCACCGCAGGCAAGCCCTGCGGCACCCTCGGCGCCGTTGTCGTCAGCGCCCACCGCGCCCACGGCGGCGCCTGCCTTCCACTGCGACGGCCGCACGCACTGCGCGCAGATGACCTCGTGCGACGAAGCGGTGTACTTCCTGCAGCACTGCCCGGGTGTGGAGATGGACGGCAACCACGACGGCGTGCCGTGCGAACGGCAGTGGTGCCGATCTTCGCGTTGAGCGTCTGCAGCCGCGTGGGCAACGCGGGGTCTTGACCGGGCCGTGATCCGCACTCCGTTACGGTCGCCGATTGCCTGCAGGTGACGCATGACCGAGCCACGTCTTTCCTCCGCCAAGACCCGCGCCCTGTCGCTGGGTCTGTTTGCCTTCGTCGCGGTCTTCGCCGCCATCGTCTGGTCGCTGCTGCGCCCGTACGGTTCGGTGTACTTCTTCCCGGTGCATTTCCTGGTCGGGCTGGGCCTGCCGTTCCTGTTCTACGCGCTGGGCGCCAACCGCGCCGCGTTCCTCGCCGGGCTGGGGCTGACCGTGATCGTCCTGGTGCTGTTCAACCTGTGGGGCGACCAGGTCGGTGGGATCGGTCCGCGCGTGTTCGACTGGGCGCATGCCGTGGCCGGGATCCTGGGCATGCTGCTGGCCTACGGCGTGTTCCGCCTGTCCACTCGGGTGCGCCAGCGCCACGTGCGCTGAGCGGTCCTCACTCCGCGTCGTCGCTGCGGGCGAACGGCGCCAGCCGCAGTTTCACCCGGTGCTCCACGCCGGCCGGGCACTGCCCCGGCGCCGGTCCACGGAAATAGCTGCGCTGCCAGCCCTCGCGGCTGGCGTTGGAATCGGGCTGCTCCAGGTCGTGCAGGAACTGGCCACGGCTGCGCATCCACGCCTGGTGCTCGCGCTCCAGCTCCGGCGTCTGCGACAACGGCTGCCAGCGCGGCTGGGTCTCGGCCAGCACCCGTCGCTGCACCGGGAAGAAGTGGCAGAACGGCTCGCCGGCCTCGAACCGGACCCGGCCGGGCCGGGTGAACTGCCAGTTCATGGTGAAGGTGTACGGACTCCAGTCGGTCTCGATCAGCCCGGTGAGCCCGGCGATGCCGTCCTTGGGCCGATTTACCGGCGCGGTGACGTACAGGTCCACGCCGGCCTCGGTGCGGAACAGGCACGGCACGTGGAAGGTGAGCACGCCGTAGCCGAAGTGGCTGACCGCCGGCGCGTGCGTCCCAGGTGCCGGCTGCACGCGCAGGTCGTCGAGCGCGTTGCCGCCGTTCCACTCGGCCTCGAACGCGGTCTGGCACAGCAGTTCCCAGCCATGCGCGTTGGCGATGTCCAGTGGCAAGCAGCGGTAGGCGTAGCGCTCGGCGGTCTGGTCCATCCACGGCCGCTCGCGCGGCGCAGGGCGCACGTCGAGGGTGTGGCCGTCGAGAACGTGGGCGGTGAGTTTCATGGCGCGTGCAGGACGATGGACCAGCGCCGAGTGTGACGCCAAGCCGCGGCCTTGGCGACCGCGGCTTGGCGGTCGGCGACGCTCAGGCCGCTTCGAAGTCCAGCAGCGCCACGCCGTCGCCGACCAGCTCGCCCTCGCGTACGCGAAAGCTCTGCACGGTGCCGTCGGCCGGTGCCTGCAGGGTGTGCTCCATCTTCATCGCCTCCAGCACCAGCAGCGGCGTGCCGCGGCGCACCTGGGTGCCGGGCGCGACCAGCAGGGCGACGATGCGCCCCGGCATCGGCGCGGTCAGGCCGCCGCCTTCCACCGCCGGCTGGTCGGCCTCGGCGACCGGGTCGTGGCGTTCGAACAGGTAGCCGTGGCCGTCGACGAACAGGTGCAGCTGCGTGCCGGCGAACACCGCATCGGCCTGCACCCGCTGTGTGCCGAGAAACGCAGACAGGCGCCCGTCGCGCAACTGGCCGCTCGCCTCGAGCGGCTCCTGCGCCGGCGCGGCGTGGATCCGCCAGCCGCCGGCATGCGCGGTCAGCTGCAGCGTGCGTTGCGTTTCGCCGTGCTGCAGGGTCAGCGCACGCGGCGCTGGCGCGCCCAGCCGCCAGCCGTCGCGCAGATCCCACGGCGAGTGCGGATCGGCAGTCTGCGCCGCCGGCGCGTGCTCGTGCAGTTGCCAGGCCAGCGCCGCCAGGCTCCACAGCGCGTCGGTGGCTGGGACGGGGGTGTCGAACAGCGCCGCGTGCTCGCGCTCGATCAGCGCGGTGTCCAGGTCCGCCTGCGCGAACGCGCTGGTGCCGATCAGGCGCTGCAGGAACGCGGCATTGGTCGACACGCCGACCACCTGGCAGGCGGCCAGCGCCGCCTGCATGCGCCGCAGTGCGCGCTCGCGGGTCACGTCCCAGACGATCAGCTTGGCGATCATCGGATCGTAGTGCGGGCCGATCACATCGCCCTGCTCGACGCCGGCATCGACCCGCGTATGCGTGTCGGCGGCGGGCAGGCGCAGATGCTGCAGCGTGCCGATCGAGGGCAGGAACCCGCGCGCCGGGTCTTCGGCGTACAGCCGCGCTTCCAGCGCATGGCCGTGGATCGCCAGTTCGTGCTGGCGCTGCGGCAGCGGCTGCCCGGCGGCCACGCGCAACTGCCACTCCACCAGGTCGGTGCCGGTGATGCACTCGGTGACCGGATGCTCCACCTGCAGGCGGGTGTTCATTTCCATGAAGTAGAACGCGCCATCGGGCGCGACGATGAACTCCACGGTGCCGGCGCCGACGTAGCCCACCGCACGCGCCGCCTCCACCGCGGCCTGGCCCATCGCGGCACGTCGCGTCGCGTCCATGCCTGGCGCGGGGGCTTCCTCCAGCACCTTCTGGTGGCGGCGTTGCACCGAGCAGTCGCGTTCGAACAGGTAGACCAGTTCGCCGTGCGTGTCGCCGAACACCTGGATCTCGATGTGCCGCGGCCGTAGCACGTACTTCTCCACCAGCACGTGCGCATTGCCGAATGCGGCCTGCGCCTCGCGCTGGCAGGCAGCGAGCGCGGCGGCAAAGTCCTCATCGCGATCGACCCGACGCATGCCCTTGCCGCCGCCACCGGCGCTGGCCTTGATCAGCACCGGGTAGCCGATGGCCGCGGCCTGGGCGCGCAGGAAGTCCGGCTCTTGCTGCTCGCCGTGATAGCCGGGCGTCAGCGGCACCCCGGCGGCCTGCATCAGCGCCTTGGCCGCGCTCTTGTCGCCCATCGCGCGGATCGCCGCCGGCGGCGGTCCGATGAACACCAGCCCGCGCGGGGCGCAGGCTTCGGCGAACTCGGCGTTCTCGGACAGGAAGCCGTACCCGGGATGGATGGCCTGCGCGCCGCTGCGTTGCGCGGCCTCGAGGATGCGCTCGCCGCGCAGGTAGCTCTCGCGCGCCGGCGCGGCGCCGATGTACACGGCCTCGTCGGCCAGGCGCACGTGGCGGGCGTCGCGGTCGGCATCGGAATACACGGCCACGGTGGCGATGCCGAGCTTGCGGCAGGTGGCGATCACCCGGCAGGCGATCTCGCCGCGATTGGCGATGAGGATCTTGTCGAAGGTCGGCAGGTCGGGGGTGGCCATGGTCGTGTGCCTGGAAATGAGGTCAGGGGTGCTGCGGTCGCTGAGCGAGCAGTTGCGCGAAACGCACGCAGTTGTGCGGGATGCTCCGGCCGTTGCCGTTGCCGTTGCCGTTGCCGTTGCTTGGCTCTGGCCTTGGCTGTCGCTTTGGCTTTTGATTTACCGGGTTCCCTTCCGAAGCGGCGGCCATCGCGGGGAAAAACCCGAAGGGCGGCGGACATGGATGTACGCCGTCCGCGGCAGGGGCAGGATGCCCCTTCCGCGGATCCCCGTGATGGACGCGGACCCGGAGCGCGCAGCGCGGAGGGCGCGAAGGCAGGGCGCGCTTTCTTTTGGTTACCTTTTCTTTGCGCGAGCAAAGAAAAGTAACTCGCCCGCAAGGGCGAAAGCCTTTAAAGCTTTTGCTGTCGCTACTGCTGTTGATTGAAGCTTCTTCGTCGGACGAGAAGATCTGTAGGAGCGGCTTCAGCCGCGACAGCGAGAGTCTGTTCTGTCTGTCGCGGCTGAAGCCGCTCCTACGATTCAGCGGCCGCCACCCTGGCAGCAAGTGCGAGAGCAAAGCTTTCGCCTGGCGGCGAGTCACTTTTCTTTGCTTGTGCAAAGAAAAGTAACCAAAAGAAAGCACACCCCGCAGCGCGCCCTCCGCGCTGCGCGCTCCGGGTTCGCAGCCACGACGGGGATTCGCGGAAGGGGCATCCTGCCCCTGCCGCGAACGGCGCACATCCATGTGCGCCGCCCTTCGGGTTTTTCCCCGCCGCGGCTGCCGCGCCGAGGGGACCCGGTAAGTCAAAGGCAGAGCAAGAGCAAATGCAGGAGCAAGAGCAGCAGCAAAAGCGGAGGCCGTCGCAGCGAGCGCGTCCGCGGAGCCGGTCGTGGCGTCCACCGCCGGACACACTGCTGCCGGCATCGCCAGCGACCACCTGCGTGACCACCGCCGATCCCCGCGCGAACGCGCCTTCCACCCCGAGCGCATGCGCCCGCTCACATCCGGAACACCCCGAACCGGCTCGGCTCCGCCGGCGCATTCAACGCCGCCGACAAGCCCAGCCCCAATACCCGCCGCGTCTGCGCCGGATCGATCACCCCGTCGTCCCACAACCGCGCACTGGCGTAGTACGGATGGCCCTGGCGCTCGAACTGCTCGCGGATCGGCGCCTTGAACGCCGTCTCCTCGGCGTCCGACCACTGCCCGCCCTTGGCCGCGATGCCGTCGCGGCGCACCGTCGCCAGCACGCTCGCCGCCTGCTCGCCGCCCATCACCCCGATGCGCGCGTTCGGCCACATCCACAGGAAGTTCGGCGAGTACGCGCGGCCGCACATGCCGTAGTTGCCGGCGCCGAACGAACCGCCGATCACCACCGTGAACTTGGGCACCTTGGCGCAGGCCACCGCCATCACCAGCTTGGCGCCGTCCTTGGCGATGCCGCCGTGCTCGTACTTGCGGCCGACCATGAAGCCGGTGATGTTCTGCAGGAACACCAGCGGGATGCCGCGCTGCGCGCACAGTTCGATGAAGTGCGCGCCCTTCAGCGCCGACTCGGAGAACAGGATGCCGTTGTTGGCGACGATGCCCACCGGATAGCCGTGGATGTGCGCGAAGCCGGTGACCAACGTGGTGCCGTAGCGCGCCTTGAATTCGTCCAGGCGCGAGCCGTCCACCACCCGCGCGATCACCTCGCGCACGTCGAACGGCTTGCGTGGGTCGGCCGGGATCACCCCGTACAGCTCCTCGGCCGGATACAGCGGCGGCTCCGGCGTGCGCAGCGCCAACGCTGGGGGCGGCTTGCGCCAGTTGAGCTGGGCGACGATCGCGCGCACCCGCGCCAGCGCCTGCAGGTCGTTGTCGGCGAAGTGGTCGGCCACGCCGGAGATGCGCGTGTGCACGTCGGCACCGCCGAGGTCCTCGGCGCTGACGTCCTCGCCGGTGGCGGCCTTCACCAGCGGCGGGCCGCCGAGGAAGATGGTGCCCTGTTCGCGCACGATCACCGTCTCGTCGCTCATCGCCGGCACGTAGGCGCCGCCGGCGGTGCACGAGCCCATCACGCAGGCGATCTGGGCGATGCCCTGCGCCGACAGGTTGGCCTGGTTGTAGAAGATCCGGCCGAAGTGGTCGCGGTCGGGAAACACCTCGTCCTGCAGCGGCAGGAACGCGCCGCCGGAATCGACCAGGTAGATGCACGGCAACCGGTTCTGCTGGGCGATCTCCTGCGCGCGCAGGTGTTTCTTCACCGTGATCGGGTAGTAGGTGCCGCCCTTGACCGTGGCGTCGTTGGCGACGATCACGCATTCCACGCCGGAGACGCGGCCGATGCCGGCAACCACGCCGGCGCACGGCACCTCGTCGTCGTACAGGCCTAGTGCGGCCAGCGGCGCGATCTCCAGGAACGCGCTGCCCGGGTCGAGCAGGGCGTCGATGCGCTCGCGCACCAGCAGCTTGCCGCGGGCCTGGTGCTTGGCGCGGGCGGCTTCGCTGCCGCCCAGGGCGATGCGCGCCTGGGTGGCGTGCAGGTCGTCGACCACCGCGCGCAGCGCGGCGGCATTGGCGGCGAAGGCGTCGCTGCCGGGTTGCAACTGGGTCTGGATCGCGCTCATGGCAGAACCGTGGAAAGAAGGAAAGGGCAGGCGGCCGATGTGGGAGGGGCTCTTGTCCCCTTTTGCGGGATCAGCCCCGACGCGCTGATGTCGAAACGGCCTTTCGGCCGATTTCTCTTTCGCAGCGCATCACTTGGTCCGCTCGAACAACTCGCGGCCGATCAGCATGCGGCGGATCTCCGAGGTGCCCGCGCCGATCTCGTAGAGCTTGGCGTCGCGCCACAGGCGCCCGGTCGGATAGTCGTTGATGTAGCCGTTGCCGCCCAGCACCTGGATCGCCTGGCCGGTCAGCCAGGTGGCCTTCTCGGCGGCGTAGAGGATCGCGCCGGCGGCGTCCTGGCGGGTGGTGCGGCCGGCGTCGCAGGCGCGCGCCACCGCATACACGTAGGCACGGCAGGCGTTGAGGCCCACGTACATGTCGGCCAGCTTGCCCTGCATCAGCTGGAAGCTGCCGATCGGCTCGCCGAACTGGCGGCGCTCGTGCACGTAGGGCAGCACCACGTCCAGCGCCGCGGCCATCAGCCCCAGCGGCCCGCCGGACAGCACCACGCGCTCGTAGTCCAGGCCGGACATCAGCACGCGCACGCCGCCGCCGACCTCGCCCAGCACGTTCTCCGCCGGCACCTCGCAATCCTGGAACACCAGTTCGCAGGTGTTGGAGCCGCGCATGCCGAGCTTGTCCAGCTTCTGCGCGGTGCTGAAGCCGGGCATGCCCTTCTCGACCACGAATGCGGTGATGCCGCGCGCGCCGCCGCTCGGGTCGGTCTTGGCGTAGACCACCAGCACGTCGGCGTCGGGGCCGTTGGTGATCCACATCTTGTTGCCGTTGAGCACGTAGCGGTCGCCGCGCGCCTCGGCGCGCAGCTTCATCGACACCACGTCCGAGCCGGCGCCGGGTTCGCTCATCGCCAGCGCGCCGACGTGCTCGCCGCTGCACAGCTTCGGCAGGTAGCGCGCCTTCTGCGCCGGGCTGGCGTTCTTGCGCAACTGGTTCACGCACAGGTTCGAATGCGCGCCGTAGGACAGGCCGATCGCGCCGCAGGCGCGCGAGATCTCCTCCATCGCCACCACGTGCGCCAGATAGCCCATCGCGCTGCCGCCGTACTCCTCCTCCACGGTGAGGCCGAGCAGCCCTTGTTCGCCGAGCTTGCGCCACAGCGGCGCGGGAAAGGCGTTGTCGCGGTCGGCCTGCTCGGCCAGCGGCGCGATCTCGCGCGCGGCGAAGGCGGCGACGCTGTCGCGCAGCAGGTCGACCTCCTCGCCCAACTCGAAATTCAACGACGGCATCAGCATGGCGGCAACTCCGGGAATGGCGGGTGGCTGGCGGCGCCTAGAATCGGACCCGCGCCGGGCAAGAGCGCCCAGCGTAGCCGGGAACGGCAAAGAAGTGAACAGAAATTCATTAATTGAACTTAGAATCACGCCATGGCCTACAAACGCTCCGCCCTGATGGAAGAACGCCTCGCCGGCAACCGCCAGCGGATCCTGCTGGCGGCGCGCCGGCTGATCGCCGCCGACGGCTTCCGCGGCGCCCCGGTGACCGCGGTGGCGGCCGAGGCCGGGGTCTCCACCGGGCTGATCTACCGGCATTTCCCGTCCAAGGCCGAACTGTTCGTGGAGGTGCTGACCGCCGCCGTGGAGCACGAGCTGACCATCCTGCGCGCCATCGCCGCCGCACCGGCGCCGGCCGCGCAGCGCCTGCGCGACGCCATCGCCTCGTTCGTGCGCCGCGCCCTGGCCGGCCCCGGGCTGGCCTATGCCTTCATCGCCGAGCCGGTGGAGCCGGAGGTGGACGCCGAGCGCATCCGCTGCCGGCGCCTGCTCGGCGACGTGTTCAAGGGCATCCTGGCCGAGGGCGTGGCCGCGGGTGAGTTCCCCGCGCAGGACCTGGAGGCGGCCGCGGCGTGCCTGGTCGGCGCCTACACCGAGGCCCTGGTCGGCCCGACCGCGCCCAGCCGCGACGGCCCGCGCGACAGCGAGCGCCTGGTCGAGGCGGTCTGCGGGTTCTGCCTGCGCGCGGTGGGCAGCGCCTGAGCGCGACCGGGCGCGCCGCCTGCGCCGAACTGCTGCGATGCAGCACGCATCGCCGCGATTCCGTGTGCTCCCGGCGTGCCGCGCGGCGCAAACGCTGGCTATACTCGGTCGCGTAGCGGTGGTCCGGATTACCACGTGCCAAAGGGGTGTGATGTGCGGAATTACGACCTCGAATTTCTCAAGCGCTTCTCGATGGTGATCGGCCTGCTGGTGCTGATCACCCTCGGCCTGATCGTGTTCGCGCATTACCTGCAGCGGGCTATCCCGCCGGAGGTGTCGCCGGTGGCGCTCAAGCGCACCGAGGAGCGCATCGCCCCGGTCGGCGCGGTCTACGCCGGCAGCACCGGTGCCGCGGCGCAAGCGGCGGCACAGGCGGCGGCGCTGGCCAAGGCCTCGGCGCAGGCGGCCTACGGCGGCACCACCGACGGCAAGACCATCTTCAACAACCTGTGCACCGCTTGCCACACCACCGGCGTGGGCAAGGCGCCGACGCTGGACCACGCGCACTGGGACAAGCGCATCGCGCAGGGCAAGGAGACGCTCTACAAGCACGCCATCGAGGGCTACACCGGCCCCGACGGCGGCATCATGCCGCCCAAGGGCGGCAATCCCGGGCTGACCGAGGAGCAGATCCACGCCACCGTGGACTGGATGCTGGCCAACCTGAAGTAACCTTGCGCCTCCCGCACGCCACTGCGCCGCCTTCGGGCGGCGCATTCGTTTCCGCGCCCGTCGCGTGCCGGCGCAAACAAGGAGAGTGATCGCATGCGCATGCCGCCGCCATCGTTGTTGTCGTTGCTGCTGCTGGTCGCAGCCCCCGCCGCGCAGGCGCTGACGCCGCCGACGCTGCTGCCGATCGGGCAGTTGCGCCCGGGGCCGCAGGTGCAGGGCGTGGTGTTCGAGGGCGTGGTCACCGCGCGGGTGGAGGCCGGCGGCAGCGGCTACCTGGTGCAGGACGCCGGCGACGACGATCCGCTGACCGCCGACGCGCTGCTGGTGCGCGGCGATGCCGAGCGCAGCCTGGCACCGGGCGATCGCGTGCGGGTGTGGGGCGAGCTGGCGCCGCAGGCCGCCGCGTCGGCCAAGGCCGGCACGGCTTTCGTCGGGCGCAGCGTGCTGGAGCAGGGGCATACCGTGCTGGCACGGGCGCAGCCCTTGCCGCTGCAGGTGCTCGACGCGGCGCCGGCCGACTGGTCGGCGCTGGCCGGCATGCGCGTGCGCATCGCCGCGCCGCTGACCGTGGTCGACAACGATGCGCTGGGCAAGACCGGCGAACTGGGCGTGGCCTTCGGCGGACGCCTGTGGCAGCCCAGCGAAGTGGCCGCGCCCGGCAGCGCCGAGCAGGCGGCGGTGGTGGCCGACAACGCGCGGCGCGGGCTGCGCCTGGGCACGCTCGGTGCGCCGACGCCGACGCCGACGCCGACATCGACGCCGACATCGACATCGACATCGACATCGACATCGACATCGGCATCGGCAACGGCAACGGCAACGGCAACGGCAACGGCAAAACTTCCGGACTATCTGGGGAGTGCCGCTGCACCGCCGCGCGCGGGCAGCACGGTCCAGGACGTGGAGGGCATCGTCGGCGGGGTGATCGATGGCGTGGCGCGGCTGTACCCGACCGCCGCGTTGCAGCTGACGCCGCCGCCGGAACCGGCGCCGCCGCAGGTCGACGGCACCTTGCGCATCGCCGCCTTCAACCTGGAGAACTTCTTCAACGGCGACGGCCGCGGCGGCGGTTTCCCGACTCTGCGCGGCGCGCGCACGGCGGCCGAGTTCCAGGCGCAGCTGCGCAAGCTGGTGGCGACGATCCGCCCGCTGCAGGCCGACGTCGCCGCACTGATGGAACTGGAGAACGACGGCTACGGCCCGACCTCGGCGATCGCCAGCCTGGTCGACGCGCTCAATGTCGGCGGCGGCGACTGGCGCTTCGTCGACGCCGGGCGCGGCCCCGGCGACAACCCGATCCGGGTTGGGCTGATCTACCGCGCCTCGCGGGTGAGCCCGGTCGGCAAGCCGGCGATGCTGGAAGGCGGCCCGTTCGCCGAGCACAGCCGGGTGCCGCTGGCCCAGGCGTTCCGTCACGGCAACGGCGCGCCGTTCGTGGTGGTGGCCAACCACTTCAAGTCGAAGGGTTGCGGCGAAGCCGGTGGCGCCGATGCCGACCGCGGCGACGGCCAGGGCTGCTGGAACGCGACCCGCACCGAGTCGGCGCGCCGCGTCGATGCGTGGCTGCGCAGCGATCCCACCGGCACCGGCAGCACGTCCAGCGTGCTGCTCGGTGATTTCAACGCCTATGCGATGGAAGATCCGCTGCGCCTGCTGCGCGACGCCGGCTGGCGCGACGCGCTGCAGGAGGCGCATGTCGCGCAGCCCTACAGCTTCGTCTATCGCGGTCTCAGCGGCCGGCTGGATCATGCCTTGCTGAGTCCGACCCTGGCGGCTCGGTTGCGCGGCGCCGCCGAATGGCACGTCAACGCCGATCTGCCCGACAGCGACGGTTACCGCGAGCGCGATCTGCCCGGCCCGTGGCGCAGTTCCGATCACGATCCGTTGCTGCTGGGGTTTGATCTGTAGGCTGGGAGTGGGGAACTGGGAATGGGGAATCGGAAAAGCCGATTGTCGGCCTTCCTTTCCCCGTCCTTGATGTGTGGGACATTCCTGCTGGAGGCTCACGTCCTTCGCGAGGCGCACGACCGCCTGTTGTGAGTAGATGTGCTGTGTTTCAGGCCGGTCGCAGTGAGTGTCCGGTCTTACGCTTCACTGCTATCTCTTGAACGTTGCTTCTGTCCATTGTGCGCTGGTCGCACATGTGGCTTGGTGCTGGCCGAAGCTGTGAGATGGGGGTGTTCTCGCGCTAAGAAAGGCGACAGCCTTGTTGCTGTTGCTGTTGCTGTTGCTGTTGCTGTTGCTGTTGCTTTGGCATTTGCCGTTGTTTCTGCTGTTGCCGTTGCTTTGGCTTTTGACTTACCGGGTTCCCTTCCGCAGCGGCGGATGGACCGGGGAAACACCCGAAGGGCGGCGCACATGGATGTGCGCCGTTCGCGGCAGGGGCAGGATGCCCCTTCCGCGAATCCCCGGTGCATCCGCGGACCCGGAGCGCGCAGCGCGGAGGGCGCAAGGCAGGGCGCGCTTTCTTTTGGTTACCTTTTCTTTGCGCGAGCAAAGAAAAGTAACTCGCCCGAAAGGGCGAAAGCCTTTGCTGTTGCTTCAATCTTGAGTGTCAAACGAGAAGATCTGTAGGAGCGGCGTCAGCCGCGACAAACGTAATTGATCATGGCTGTCGCGGCGTAAGCCGCTTGTGTCAAATAAGGGTCTATCGTTGTAGGTGAGAGCGGAGTGCGGCAGGCCGTTTAGCCGCAGTGCCAGCAAGCACGAGTAGGAGTCAGCGCCGCCGCACTCCGGTTCTCCTGCCTGACAAGCCCGAACAGTTGCCCGAGTGCACA
>NZ_NKUH01000150.1:0-1728 GCF_009192895.1 Xanthomonas sp. LMG 12460
GCCGCGGCATGGCCGCCGGCGCAGCAGACCGTGCGCATCGCCGATTTCTCCGCGTTGCGCACGCCGGGGCGCTACCGCCTGCAGGTCGACGGCCTGCCGCCCTCGGACAGCTTCGCCATCGGCGAAGACGCCTACAACGCGCTGTCGCGCGCCGCGCTCAAGGCCTACTACTACAACCGCGCCAGCACCGCGCTGGACGGCACCTACGCCGGCCGCCACGCGCGCGCTGCCGGCCATCCCGACGACCACGTGCTGGTGCATGCCTCGGCGGCCTCGCCCGAGCGCCCGGCCGGCACCGTGATCGCCGCGCCCAAGGGCTGGTACGACGCCGGCGACTACAACAAGTACGTGGTCAGCTCCGGCATCACCGTCTATACCCTGCTGGCCGCCTACGAGCAGTTCCCCACCTACTTCAGCACGCACCCGGAAGGCATTCCCGACAGCGGCGGCGACGTGCCGGACATCCTTCGCGAGGTCGACTGGAACCTGCAGTGGCTGCTGGCGATGCAGGACCCGCACGACGGCGGCGTGTACCACAAGCTCACCAACCTGGACTTCGCCGGCATGCAGATGCCGGACCAGGCGCGCGCGCCGCGCTACGTGGTGCAGAAGAGCACCGCCGCCACGCTCGACTTCGCCGCGGTGATGGCCCAGGCCAGCCGCATCTACGCGCCGTACGACGCGCAGTTCGGCGGCATCTCCAAGCGCATGCTGGAGGCGTCGCGGCGCGCCTGGGCCTGGGCGCAGGCGCATCCGGACGTGGCCTACCGGCAGCCGGACGACGTGCACACCGGTGCCTACGACGACACCGAGTTCGACGACGAGTTCGCCTGGGCCGCCACCGAGCTGTACCTGGCCACCGCCGACGACGCGTTCTACGAGGCGGCGATGGCACGCAAGGTGCCGGCCAGCGTGCCCGACTGGCGTCAGGTCGGCGGGCTGGCGTGGATGTCGCTGGCGCAGCACCGTGCGCGGTTGACCCCGCGCGCCGATCAGGCGCGGATCGCCGACGAGATCGAGGGCCTGGCCGATCACCTGGTGCAGGTGTGGCAGGGCTCGGCCTGGCGCGTGACCATGCGCGACGCCGACTTCCACTGGGGCAGCAACGCCACCGCGCTGAACCAGGCGATGATGCTGCTGCAGGCCTACCAGTTGCAGCACAAGCCCGAATACCTGCAGGCCGCGCAGTCGCAGCTGGACTACGTGCTCGGCCGCAATCCGCTGGGCCTGTCCTTCGTCACCGGCATTGGCGCGCGCTCGCCGATGCACATCCACCATCGCATCTCCATCGCCGACGGCGTGGCCACGCCGGTGCCGGGATGGCTGGTGGGCGGTCCGCAGCCGGGGCAGCAGGACGCCGACGCGTGCAAGCACGCCTACACGTCGTCGCTGCCGGCGCTGTCGTACCTGGACAAGGAATGCAGCTACGCCACCAACGAAGTGGCGATCAACTGGAATGCGCCGCTGGTGTACGTGAGCGCCGCGCTGCAGGTGCTGCAGCGCTGATGCTGGACGGCGCGGATGGCGCCGCTCAGGGCGTGTCACCGATTCCCGAGTATGCCGCGTTGGGTCTGGCAGGCGCGCTGCCGGCGTTGGCCGTCAGGTCAAGCCGCGCGGCGCCGGCAGCGCGCCTGCCAGGCCCAACCCGAAGGGCCGCGGCGCGGCATGCTCGGGGGTTTATTGCACACCCCAGTCCCGTCCCTCCTGGGTTAATCGGACGGTGGCATG
>NZ_NKUH01000151.1:0-1285 GCF_009192895.1 Xanthomonas sp. LMG 12460
GGCGGAGCCGATCTACGATGCAAGCTCGAAGCTTTAGGAGCGACTGGACCTCCCACACCTCCTCCGATGATCAGTCGGAAGACATGACGCCTGTTTAGGGGCGACATGTCCAGATACAAGGAGCGGCTTCAGCCGCGACGAGGCTTTCCCGGGAACGCCCGTCGCGGCTGAAGCCGCTTGTGTCAAATAAGGGTCTATCGTTGTAGGTGAGAGCGGAGTGCGGCAGGCCGTTTAGCCGCAGTGCCAGCAAGCACGAGTAGGAGTCAGCGCCGCCGCACTCCGGTTCTCCTGCCTGACAAGCCCGAACAGTTGCCCGAGTGACGAGCTCGAACTCCACAAGCATGGGCATCGGCAGGAGCGCTCTCGTCCATGAGTCTACTGCGGAGAACGTCTATGCGGCGCCATGTCGGGATCGATGTATCCAAGGCTGAGCTGGTCATTCATGTCCTGCCGGACGAGCAGGCCTGGACCCAGCCCAATACGCCACAGGGGCAGCGTGCGCTGGCCCAACGTCTGGCTGGGATGGACTGCGAGCGGATCGTGCTGGAAGCCAGTGGCGGCTACGAACATGCCGTGCTGCAGGTGCTCCGAGAGGCGGACCTGCCGGCAGTGCGGATGGCCGCCGATCGTCCGCGCAAGCTCGCCCAGGCCTTGGGCCTGCATGCCAAGACCGATGCCCTGGACGCGCGCCTGCTGGCCATCGCCGCCCAGCACATCCCGACCACCCCCACGCCCGTGGTGCCCGGGCACCAGCAGTCTCTTCGCGAACTGCTGGACCTGCGTGCCACCCTGGTGGGCCAGCGCGATGCCCATCGGCGGCGCTTGGAACACATTACCAGCGCCAAGGCGCAACACCGCTGCCGAGAGGTGATCGCCCTGCTGAACCAGCAGATCCAGACGTTGACGCAGGAGATCGAGCAGCAGGGCAAGACCTGCTCGAGCCTACCCAAGGTGCCTGGGCTCGGGACGATCCTGCGCGCGGTTCTGGCCGCGCGGCTGCCAGAGCTGGGCACGCTGCCGCCACGCAAGCTCGCTGCCCTGGTCGGGCTGGCCCCGTTCAATCACGACAGCGGTTGCTGGAAAGGCCAGCGCCGCATCAAAGGCGGACGTGCCGACGTGCGGCGCGTGCTGTACATGGCCACCTGGGCCAGCATCCGCGCCAAATCCCCCTTGGCCAACACCTACGCACGTCTGCGCGCAGCGGGCAAGCCGGCCAAGGTCGCCATCGTCGCCTGCATGCACAAGTTCCTGCGCTGGCTCAATGCCATCGCGCGCGATCAGGCAC
>NZ_NKUH01000152.1:0-3273 GCF_009192895.1 Xanthomonas sp. LMG 12460
GTCGGTGACCGCCGGCGTCCATCGGCGCGTACAGCGTGGCCTCGCCGGTGTTCACGTCCAGCGCCGGGCTCCACTCGGCGACGCCGGCGGTCACCGACTGGGCGACGAAGATGCGGTTCTCCAGCGCCCGCGCCAGGCAGCCTACGCGCACGCGGGTGGCGCCGGCCTCGGTGTCGGTGCAACTGGGTACCACCAGCAGGCGCGCGCCGGCCTCGTACTGGGCGCGAACCGGCAGCGGGAACTCGCTGTCGTAGCAGACCGCCACGCCGGCGCGCACGCCCTCGGCCTCGAACACCTTCAGCGCCTCGCCGCCGTCGATCAGGCCGGTGGCTTTTTCGAAGCCGGTCAGTTGCAGCTTGTCCTGCCAGCCGTGGCCGCCGTCCGGGGTGAACCAGTAGGCGCGGTTGCGGTAGCGTCCCTGGCCCATGTCGAGCAGGAAGCTGCCGGCGACCACGTGCAGGCGATGGCGCTGCGCCAGGTCGGCGAACAGGGCCAGGTACGGCGCATGCAATGCCTGGATCGCCGCCAGCGAGGCCGGCAGCCGCGCCGACACCTCGGCGCCGAAGGTGGCGGCCAGTTCCAGCGACAGATACTCGGGCAGCACCGCCAGCTGCGCGCCGGCCTGCGCGGCCTCGCCCAGCAGCGCAGCCTGCTTGTCGGCGAAGGCGGCGAAATCGGCGGGCGCGCCGATCGGATACTTGGCGACGGCGACTTTCATGCGGCAGGCTCCAGCGCGCGGGTCCAGAAACCCAGGGTATGCGGCGTCTCGCCGCGGTCGACCTCGTTCCATGGCAGATGCATGCGCAAGGCAGCCTGCGGCTGATAGCCGCGCTTGCGCCAGAACACGTCGTTGCCACGATACTCCGGCGGCCGCCGCGGGTCGTCGGGCGCCCGCTCCACCGAACAGAACGCGGTCAGGCGGAAGCGACCGAGCGCGCGCGCATGCGCCTCGCGCTCGTCGAAGAAGGCATGGCCGGCGCCGCGCCCGCGGTACTGCGGCAACAGCACCGATTCGCCGAAATAGAACACCTCGGCCGGGTCGATGCCGCTGCCGGCGAAGGCCGCGGCGAACGCCTCGGTGTCGTCGACCAGCGGCAGCCCGGTGGAGGCGCCGACCACCTGCTCGCCGTCGCGCGCCAGCACGAACACGCTGTCGGGCGACGCCGCATAGGCGGCCAGGTACTCGCGTTCGTAGGCCAGGTCGCCGTCGTAGAGGTAGGGCCAGTCGCGGAACACCACGATGCGCAGCTGCGCGACCGCGTCCAGGAACGGCACGATCCCGGCGCCGCGCAGGCGCTGAATGGAGAGCGGAGAGTGCATCCGTGCACTCTACCGCAAGCGTTTCCCTGGCGCTGCCTGCCTGGCGATGCCCTTGCATGTGCCTCCTTGCCGCGTCCTTGCGCGGGCGTCCTGCCCGTCCTGTGGCGCACGCGCTTCCTTGCCCTGCTTGCGGCGCCTTGGCGTGTGCGCCCTTGTCGCCTCCCTGCGTGGGCGTCCTGCCCGTCCTGTGACGCAAGCGCCTCCTTGCGCTAGCTGCCTGGGCGATGCGCTTGCGTGCGCCCTTGCAGCGTCCCTGCGTGGGCGTCCCTGCCCGTCCTGTGACCCGTGGCGGCATCCGTCCCGCCACCGTCGGCGTTTCTGCCGTCAATGGCCGATGACCATCCGACCGATCCGCCCGCCGTGGCGGCGATCGATGCGGCTGCCCTGCCTCAGCGCCACCAGCGGCACAGCAGCGCGGCCTGTGCCGGCAGCACCAGCAAGCGCGCGCGGCCTTCCGCTTCCCAGGTCACGAACCCCGGCGCAGGCGTGTCCCCGCACCGCTCCACGTCCATCGCCCAGGCCGGATCGCGGCGCACCGCGCGCCAGGGGCAGTAGCGCCACGGCGCGGCATCGCCCGGCAAGGCCGCACGCGCCTGCAGCGCGCCGGCCAGGAACGCCACCGCGTCGCCGGCCAGGGCGGCGCGGCTGCGTTCGCTCAAACGCAGCCACAGGGCTCCGCCGCGGTCGGCGGCGGTGACCAGCGCGGCCTGCGCGCTGCGCGCCAGCGCCCCCGGCAGGTTGCCGGGATGCAGGCCATGGGTCTCCAGGGCGGGCGGCAGCAGCGCCTGCAGACGCCGATGCAGATGACGATGACGATGCGCGACCATGTCCGGTTCTCCCCCGACGGCTCAGCGCAGCGACGCGCCGAGTTCGTACCAGTCGATCCGGCGGGTGATCCACATGATCGCGCCGAGGATGCCGAACAGCAGCAGCGAGCCCATCAGCAAGGCGTTGTCTTCCGAGGCCAGCAGGCCGTACAGCGCGCCGTACAGCACGGTGAGCATGCTGGCGAAGCCGGCCGCGCGCAGGCGGCTGCGCAAGACCCCGGACAGGTAGAAGAACTGCAGCCCGATGCAGGCCACCGCCGAGACCAGATACGCCTGCCAGAACGGGATGTGCTCGGACAGGCTGAGCAGCAGCAGGAAGAAGATTGCCAGCGCAAGGCCGACCAGCAGGTACTGCAGCGGATGGATCGGCAGGCGCTTGATCAGCTCGAACAGGCCGAAGGCGACGAAGGTCAGCACCACGAACAGCAGGCCGTACTTGCTGGCGCGCTCGGCCTGGGTGTATACGTCTACCGGGTCGACCAGGTCCACGCGCAAGGCGTCGAGATCCTGTCCGCCGGAGGCCAGCTGCGCCTGCGCGCCCGTCGCCAGCGACGACAGCGCCCAGCTCGCCTGGAACCCTTGCGCAGTGATGCGGCGCTCGTTGGGCAGGAAGCGGCCGCCGAACAGCGGATGCGGCCACGGCGAGTTCAGCGCGATCTGGTTGTCGTCGCCGACCGGCACGATCGACAGCGCCTGGGTGCCGTCGAGCACGAATTCCATCTGCACATCGTGCAGGTCTGTCAGCCGGCCCTGCTGCGTATCGCGCAATGCCGGCAGCACCGCGTGCACGCCCTTGGAGATGTTGGCCAGCCCTTCCGAGCCCGGCTGCAGCGGCAGCGCGCGGCCGTCGGCGCGCAGATTCGGCGTGCCGACCAGGCCGCGCACGTCCTGCAGGCCGATCGCCAGATACGGCGTGCCGTACTGGCGACGATCGACAGCGGCATAATCGAGATCGTCGAACTCGGCCTTCAGCCGCGCATGCCAGCTGTACACCTGCACCTTGAACAGGCCGATGTGGCGCTGCGCGGGCTTCAGTTCGCCTTCGACCTGCAGCCGCCGCGGCGCCTGCAGCACGTAGCCGGTCTCGGTCTCGCGCTTGGTCACCCGCTTGCCGTCGGCGTCGAGC
>NZ_NKUH01000153.1:0-863 GCF_009192895.1 Xanthomonas sp. LMG 12460
CAACTGATGCAGAACCTGATGGGCGCGATCCAGCAGAAGATGACCCCGCTGTTCGCCGACCTGCAGAAGGACCTGGAACAGACGGTCAACGCGCCGCCGGCCAAGTGACACAGCGCTGGCCCTGCGCGTCGCAGGAGCGGCTTCGGCCGCGACCGGGCTTACCTAGGAAGCCTGATCGCGGCTGAAGCCGCTCCTGCACTTCGTTGGCCAGCGAGGTAGCGAATGGTTCGCGCGGATCGTCCACCTATAACCGATCGATCAGGCGCGCCCGCATTCCCTGGACGGGCAACAGGGCATTTCAGTTGTCGATCAGAACATAGGCGACAGTTTCCCGATCCCCCCATGCGGAACAGTCCCCTGTCCCGTGCACGGTCACCGGCTTGCCTTGTGCGACGGCGCTCAGGATCAACGCGTACTGCGCTCTGCCGGAGTTGGTCGACAATGACAATGACCACGGCGTGCTCGAGCATGCAGGTGGATTTGTATGCGGCCCATCCAACGTGAAGAAGACGACATCCTGCGTGTGAGCTATTACCTGGATCACTTTTCCAGCGCCATCGCCTGCCCACGCAGAAAATGACAACGCGGAAAACATTGAAGCGAGAAGTGTCGAACGAACGCGGTTCCGCATGTATCCCCCTTAGAATCAACGAAATTCAGTCTCGTACACTAGATAGAAATCACGTCCATCGCCATCCTGCCGAGAAAGGACGGCGCTGCCTTCGGGAGCACGGCCAGGCCTGAGCGGCTCCGCACGCCGCGGCTGAAGCTCCCTCAATGCGTGCGCGGCGTGTGTCGGCGATTATTCCGCCACACCCCGTCCCACATCCACCTGCCACGGCGCCGGATCCCAGCCGAACCTA
>NZ_NKUH01000154.1:0-877 GCF_009192895.1 Xanthomonas sp. LMG 12460
CCCCGTCGTCGCCGGAGGTTGGCGCCCAGCTTCCGGTGCGCCATCGGACAAACGCCTGGATTAGACTTCACATGTACGTCACGCCAACAGGAACAGGGGAACAGGGAATGAAGAGGGGACTGCACGCAGTCGCGTTGTTGTGTCTGCTGGGAGCGGGGAATGCATGGGCGCAGGTGGATCTGGCGCCGTATCTGGTCAAGGAGCAGGTCGAAACGCTGAAGTTGTCGCCGACCGGCGAGTACTACGCGGCGACGGTGCCGCTGGAGGATCGGACCGCGCTGGCGATCATGCGCCGTTCCGACAACAAGATCGTCGGCAGCTTCTCGATGGAGAAGAACACCCACGTCTCCGATTTCGTGTGGGTCAACGACACGCGCGTGCTGTTCAACATGGTTCAGAAGATCGGGCAGCGGGACCAGCCCTGGGGGACCGGAGAACTGTTCGCGATCAACGCCGACGGCGGGGCGGCGGAGCTGTTGGTGGGCCAGCGCGTGACCGGCAACGGGCCGGGGACGCTGATCCAGACCAAGAAGGTGGAGAAGGTTGCCGCGTATTTCGTTGGTTCGCTGCCCGGCGACGACCGCAACGTCATCATCCAGGCGCAGCCGTTCAGCACCAGCCAGGATCCTTATAGCCGCACCGAAATCATGGACGTCTATAGCGGCCGCCGGCGGTTGCTGACCGGTTCGCCCAAGGTGCGCGGCGCGGATTTCTACAGCGATGAGCAAGGTAAGGTGCGCTTCGCCTTGGGCGCGGATGCCGACAATGCCAAGAAGCTGTTCTATCGCGATGCGCAGGGCAGCGACTGGAAGCTGATCAATGACGAAAACGTCAGCCATCACGTGGAGACGCCGATCGGTTTTTCCGAAGACGGGCA
>NZ_NKUH01000155.1:0-8009 GCF_009192895.1 Xanthomonas sp. LMG 12460
GGTTGGGGTGAGGGTACGGCACGAAGCGACCTGCGGAGATTGAGGACACGAAGCTCCGCCGCACCCCCATCCGCCCCTTCGGGGCACCTTCCCCAAAAGGGGGCCGTGGTCCCGCAGGGAGAAGCAACAGCCGACTAGCCCCTCTCCCTCCGGGAGAGGGGTTGGGGTGAGGGTACGGCGCGAAGCGACATGCAGAGATTGAGGACACGAGGCTTCGCCCGCACCCTCATCCGCCCCTCCGGGGCACCTTCCCCCAAAAGGGGGCCGTGGTCCCGGCGGGAGAAGGAGCAGCCGACTAGCCCCTGCGCACATCCGCACGTCCCCTCCCAGCCACGGCGCTCACAACGCACCCCGCCATTACGACTCCCCAATCCCGGCTCTCAATCAAACAACGCCTGGATCGCCGCCAACCCTGCATTCGCGCGTTCCTTCTTGCGCGCTGCGTCGGCCACCGGGTCGGCGCCGTCGCGCTGCATTTCCTCGGCCGGGATCTCGTCGAAGAAGCGGCTGGGCTTGAGCCGGATATGCTCGCCGAACTTGCGGGTGAGCTTGCTGTAGCTCATCCACAGCTGCTCCTTGGCGCGGGTGATGCCCACGTACAGCAGGCGCCGCTCTTCCTGCAGGTTGCCCTCTTCCAGGCTGACCTCGTGCGGCAGCACGCCGTCCTCGCAGCCCACGATGAACACGTAGCGGAACTCCAGGCCCTTGGACGCGTGCATGGTCATCATCCGCACCTGGTTGCCGCCGTCGTCCTTGTCGTTGCGCGACAGCAGCGCCAGCTGCGCGGCCAGGTCGCCGACGGTGGCGCCGCGCGGTCCGCCCTCGAACCACTTGGCCAGTTCCTCCAGGTTGCCGCGGCGGCGCTGGAAACTCGCTTCGTCCTTGCACTGGCTGCGCAGCTCGCGGATCAGCCCCGACTGCTCGGCGAGCTGGCGCACCACGTCGGCCGAGGACAGCGTGGTCGAGGCCGCGCGCAGTTCGTGCAGGATGTCGACGAAGTCGCTCAGGCCGTTGGCCGCGCGCGGCGGCAACTGCTGCAGCGCGCCCACCGACTCGGCCGCGCGCGACATCGGCAGGTGCTTGGCCGAGGCCAGTTCGGCCAGCTTGGCCAGCGAGGTCGCACCGACCTCGCGCTTGGGCGCCTGCACCGCGCGCAGGAACGCCGCGTCGTCGTCGGGATTGACCAGCAGGCGCAGCCAGGACAGCACGTCCTTGACCTCCTGCCGCTCCAGGAACGCGGTGCCGCCGGTGATGTGGTACGGCACGCTGGCCATCTGCAGCGCCTTTTCCAGCGGCCGCGACTGGAAATTGCCGCGGAACAGGATGCAGAAATCGCTCCACGGCACCTGCTTGGCGGTGCCCAGATAGGCGATCTCGGCGGCCACCTTCTCCGCCTCGTGCTCGCTGTCGCGGCACTCCCACACGCGGATGCGCTCGCCATCGGCCTGATCGCTCCACAGCGTCTTCAGATGCTCATGCGGGTTGTGCGCGATCAGGGCATTGGCCGCGCGCAGCACGCGGTTGGAGCAGCGGTAGTTCTGCTCCAGCTTGATGATCTGCAGGGCCGGGTAGTCGCGGCCCATCTGCATCAGGTTTTCCGGGTTGGCGCCGCGCCAGGCGTAGATGCTCTGGTCGTCGTCGCCCACGCAGGTGAAGTTGCCGCGCGGGCCGGCCAGCATCTTCAGCAACCGGTACTGCGCGTCGTTGGTGTCCTGGCTCTCGTCCACCAGCAGGTAGCCGATGCGTTCGCGCCAGGCCATCACGATGTCCTCGTTCTCCTCCAGCACCTGCACCGGCAGGCGGATCAGGTCATCGAAGTCCACCGCGTTGAAGGTGCTCAACCGCGCCTGGTAGCGCTCGTACAGGCTGGCCGCTTCCTGCTCGCGGTTGCTGCGCGCCGCCGCCATCGCCTGCTCCGGCGACAGCCCGGCGTTCTTGGCGCGCGAGATCAGGTTCTTGGCGTCCTCGATGGCATCGGGCTTGGCGCCGGGCATCAGGTCCTTGATCTGCGCGGCGGCATCGTCGGCGTCGAAGATCGAGAAGCCGCGCTTCAGGCCCACCGCCGCGTGTTCGATCTGCAGGAACTTCAGCCCCAGGGCGTGGAAGGTGCAGATGGTCAGGCCGTCGGCGGCCTCGCTGCGGATGCGCTTGGCCACGCGCTCGCGCATTTCCTTGGCCGACTTGTTGGTGAAGGTGATCGCGGCGATGCGCTTGGCCGGGTAACGGCCGCTGGCGATCAGGTGCGCGATCTTTTCCACGATCACGCGGGTCTTGCCGCTGCCGGCGCCGGCCAGCACCAGCAACGGACCCTCGCAATGCAGGACCGCGGCGCGTTGGGGAGGATTGAGACCGTGCATGAAGACTTCCCTTGGCCGCGCATTGTAACGGGCACTGGCCGGCGCCGACGCCCCACCGCCGCGCCGGCGCTGAACCGGTTCGCGAACCGTCCGGCGGCCGGGGCGCGCGGCCGCCGCGCTAGAATCGGCGGCATGGCGAAACTGTATTTCTACTATTCGGCGATGAACGCCGGCAAGACCACCACGCTGCTGCAGTCGGCGCACAACTACCGCGAGCGCGGCATGCGCACGGCGATCCTGACGCCGCGGCTGGACCACCGCGCCGGCAGCGGCGTGGTCGCCTCGCGCATCGGTCTGCGCGCCGACGGCATGCCCTTCGTCGCCGACACCGACCTGCTGGCCACCCTCGAGGCCGACATCGCCAGCCACGGGCCGCTGCATTGCGTGCTGGTGGACGAAGCGCAGTTCCTCAGCCGCGCGCAGGTCTGGCAACTCAGCGAAGTGGTCGACCGGCTGCGCATCCCGGTGCTGTGCTACGGCCTGCGCACCGATTTCCGCGGCGAGCTGTTCGAAGGCAGCCAATACCTGCTGGCCTGGGCCGACGAACTGCAGGAGATCAAGACCATCTGCCACACCGGCAGCAAGGCGACGATGACCGTGCGCGTCGACGAGAACGGCCACGCGGTGCAGGACGGCCCGCAGGTGGAGATCGGCGGCAACGAGCGCTACGTGTCGGTCAGCCGCCCCGAGTTCAAGAAGATCATGCGCGGCGAAGGGCGCATCGATCCGCTGCAGATCGCACTGCCGCTGTAACTCGCATGCAACGCGCGACGCACCGCACTGGTGCGTCGGATCGGACCGCGATGAACCGCCGCTGACGATTGCCGCGCAGGCGCCCGTGCCTATGCCATCAGTCTATGGAGCGCGCCCAGGCGGCATGCCTAGAATCGCGCCGATCGCACTCATGGGATGAGGAACATGCTTTCGTTCAAAGGATTTTTTGCCGGCAGCGGCACCGCACTGGCCTGTGCCCTGCTGCTCGCCCTGCCCGGCCCCGCCGCTGCGGCCCCGGGCGACCACACCTTCCAGGACATCCCGGCGCAGGTGCTCACCGACGGCTTCCTTGAGGCGCACCTGGACCTGTTCTATCGCCGCGCCGGTATCCGCGCCGACAAGAAGGGCGAGTACGCCGAGGCCAGGAAGCAGTACCAACTGGCCGCACGCTATGCCGACAAGCCGTCGCAGGCGCGGTTGGGCGAGATGTACTGGGAAGGCCAGGGCGGCGCCGCCGACCATACGATGGGCTTCCTGTGGATGGCGCTGGCCGCCGAGCGCGGCTACGACCAGTTCGGCGCGCGCAAGATGGAGTACTGGAACCAGCTGACTCCGGACGAGCGCAAGCGCGCGGCCAAGCTCGACAAGTCGATGCTCGCCGACTACGGCGATCAGGTCGCCAAGCCGCGCCAGGAAGCGGTCCTGCGGCGCGAAGCGATGCGCAGCACCGGCGGCCTGCTCGGCCACTCCGGCGCGGCCGGCCCGCTGTCGATCAACGGCCCGCGTGGCGGCAGCATCGATCCGGAGGTGTTCTACGCCAAGCAGTTCTGGGAACCGAGCGCGTACTGGAAGCTGCAGGACCAGGTGTGGGACGGCCGCACCCCGGGCCGGGTCGACATCGGCGATGTCGAGGACATCAGCACGGAAGGCGCACCGCCAACGCCGCCGCAGGAGCCGGGCAAGCACTGAACGCGGCGCCATTCCCGCGTCGGGACTGAAGTCCCTCCCACAGCAGCTCAGTGCCGGGCCTGTGCGCCCCTGTGGGAGTGGCTCAGCCGCGACGCGCGAGGCGCACCGCACTCGCACCCCCGACTGCGTCGGGACTGAAACACCCGCGCAACCGCCCCATCCAACGAGCGCCCGATGCCGGCCGGCGCCGAGCGCTTCGCGGCTCAGTACAACTTGCGCTCGGCCGCCGGCGGCGGCGTCCACTGGTAAAGCCAGGTCTCGGTCAGCGGGCGCTCGCCGCTGCGCAGGTACAGGCGGATGTCGATCTGCTCGGTGCCGTCGTCCGGCGGCACCACGTCGAACATCGCGCGGTAGCCGGAAATCTCGTGCAACGGCCGCGCCGAAACGATCTCGGTGCGGCCGCGGTTGAGCTGCAGCACCGCCTCGACCTTGGCGTCCTTCTCCTTGCCCAGCTTGGCCAGTTCGCCGCCGACGAAATCCACCGCGAAGCGCCACGAGAAGTAATGCCGCTTCTGCCCGACCACGCCGCCCAGGCCGGTACGCGTGGCCACGCAGTGCGCCAGCGGCGAGGACGCCGGCGCCTGTGCGCCCCAGTACAGGCGGTAGCCGAACAGCAGCTCCTGGCCGGGCTGCGGCTTGTCCTGCGGATTCCAGAACGCGACGATGTTGTCGAAGGTCTCGTCGACGGTGGGGATCTCCACCAGTTGCACCGAGCCCTTGCCCCAGCCCTGCTTCGGCTCCACCCACAGGCATGGGCGCTTCTCGTAGAACACGCCGTCGTCCTGGTAATGATCGAAGTTGCGGTCGCGCTGCAGCAGGCCGAAACCGCGCGGGTTCTCGTCGACGAACATGTTGAAGCGCAGGTGCGGCGGATTGCACAGCGGCCGCCAGATCCACTCGCCACCGCCGGTCCACATCGCCAGGCCGTCGGTGTCGTGGATCTCCGGACGCCAGTCCCAATCCATGCGGCGGTCGTTCTCGCCCACCTGGTACATGCTGGTGCACGGCCCCAGGCCCAGGCGCTCGATGGTCTTGCGCGGATACAGCGCGCTGTCGATGTCCATCAGCAACACGTCGCCATTGGTGATCGCGAAGCGGTAGGCACCGGCCACGCTCGGCGAATCCAGCAGCGCGTACACCACCACCGTGTCCGAGCCGGCCTTGGGCTGCTCCAGCCAGTAGGCGATGAAGTCCGGGAATTCCTCCGGGCCGCCGGTGCCGGTATCGATCGCCAACCCGCGCGCCGACTGGCCGTACTGGCCCTCCTTGCCCACCGCACGGAAGTAGCTGGCGCCGAGGAAGGCGGCGAAGTCGCGCTCGGTGTCCTGCTTGGTGTTGAGGCGGAAACCGGCGAAGCCCAGTTCCTTCGGCAGCGGCTTGCCCTTCAGCCCGCTGCTGCCGTAATCGAACGCCGCGCTGTCGTAGGCCAATTCCTGCGCCTGCCCGTCGACCAGGTCGAACATGTGCACCGGGGTCTTGAAGTACAGGCCCAGGTGGAAGAACTTGGCCTGGAACTTCGGGCCCTGCTCGGCCGCCCACAACGCGTGGTCCTGGCGGTAGCGGATCGACTGGTACTGGTCCCAGGTCAAGCCCTCCACCGGCGCCGGCAGCGCCCGCTTGTGGCTCTGGTACGGCGCATCCGCCATGGCCCGCGCGTGGCCCTTGAGCCAGGCGTAGTCGAACGGCTGCGGCTTGCCCAGGCGGCGCAAGCCCACCGCAGGGGCCGCCTGGCCGAGCATCGGCATCGCCGGCAAGCCCATGGCGGCGAAGGCGGCGGCGGCGTTCTTGAGGAAATCGCGTCGTTGCATGGCCGGATCGAAACGGAAAAGGACGCCCATCATAGACAAGCGGCGCCGAAGGTGGCGGTGAGGGATGGTGCCCGTGGGTGCGAGCCCCGAACGCAGACGTGCTGGAGGTGGGCGGGCGGGCCCCGGCCGAGACAGTTGCCAACCCGACCACATCGGCGTCGCTATGCCCGAGTGGGCAAGGCCTCTTCGGGAGCCGCTAACGACGCGACAAGGCCCACCGAGAAGCCCAGCGACATGTGCGCTTGAGCCGACGCGTTACAGGTGATGCCCGTCGCGGCTGAATCGCGCTTGCGGTCGCGACGGCCCATCGTGCCGAGACGCTGCAAGACAAGAAGCGCGGTGCTGGCGGTATCCCAGCGGACGCCGGACCGCCTTCGTCGGTGCATGCAGCGCGATCGCGTTCGTTGCTCAGCGCTGGCAGTGGCCACACCAGACGCTGGCGCGTTGGCCGATGCTGGCGTGGCGCAGCGTGCGCCGGCAGCGCTTGCAGGCCTCGCCCTCGCGGCCGTAGACCGACAGCTCCTGCTCGAAGTAGCCCGGCGCCCCATCCGGGCTGATGAAATCGCGCAACGTCGTGCCGCCGCGCTGGATCGCATAGCCGAGGATCGCCTTGGCTGCCTCGGCCAGGCGTGCGTAACGGGCACGCGAGACGTCGCCGGCCTCGCGCAGCGGACTGATGCCCGCCTGGAACAGACTCTCTGCCGCGTAGATGTTGCCCACCCCGACCACGATGCGCTGATCCATCAGGAAGGTTTTGACCGGCGCGGTGCGGCCGCGGCTGAGCCGGAACAGATGATCGCCGTCGAACGCATCCGACAGCGGCTCCGGCCCCAGCTCGGCGAGCAGCGGATGGGTCTCCCCCGGCGCCTGCCACAGCAGGCAGCCGAACCGGCGCGGGTCGTTGAAGCGCAGCACGCGCCCGTCTTCCAGACTGATGTCGACGTGGTCGTGCGCCCGCGGCGGCGTGTCGCCCGGCAGCACGCGCAAGCTGCCGGACATGCCCAGATGCAACAGCGCACTGCCGACCGCGGTATCCAGCAACAAGTATTTCGCGCGCCGGCGAATGCCGTCGATGCGCTGCCCCGGCAACTGCTCGGCCACCTCCGGCGGAATCGGCCAGCGCAGATCCGGCCGCCGCAGGATCACCCCATGGATGCGCCGCCCCGACAGATGCGGCTCCAGACCGCGCCGGGTGGTTTCGACTTCGGGGAGTTCGGGCATGGACGCAGTCGCGGACAGTCGGTGGAGGAGATCGTCGGCAACTGTAGCACCGGGGTCGTCTATCCCTTGTCGGCCATGTCGCCGAGCCGCTCAAGGTGGGCAAGATGAGGGTGGTGTGGGGCGCCTTTGGTGAAAGTGTGCGATCCCCGGTGGCGCTGGTTGCGGGCTGCCTCGCCCTCGTCTAGCATCACGCACCTTGATGACAAGGATTGTCGTATGCGCAACGTGTGGTTTCCGTTCGCTCTACTGCTTCGCTCAGGGATGAGACGACCCGCCCGATGCCTGGTACCCCCCCTCTAGAACTTCCCAGATATTCTCCGCCGTTCCTTTGGCTGCCGCCGGCTTCGCTCTGTTGCGTGCCAATCGGCATCTGGCTGCACGCGCAGCCGCCCGATCCTGACTCGGCTGAGTCGATGGACTTTTTGCAAGGACGCACAATGATCACGCTTCACGGCACTCGCAACTCTTCTGGCGCTCTACGCTTTGCGATGGTTCTGACGCTGCTCGCCCTGTTCGCGAGTTCGGCATTCGCCGCAACCGAAGGGAAGAAGCAGCAATTCCTGGTCCGCGATACAGCGGGAAATTCATATGGACCCTACGACACACAAATTCAGGCGGAAGCGGCTATTAGGACCATCCCAGGACCATCTGATGCGCCCGATGCGTATCAATACGTGACAGAAATAAAGTCGACATCTCTTTCTGAAAAGGGTGAGGCTTCTATAATTTACTGGATGGGCAAAAAAGAACGGAAGCTCCAGTTCTGGGGAATCAATGGGCTGAGCGCCGATACCGAAGAAGATCTTGTAAAAAAGATGGTTGCGTCGCTAAATCAAGGTCATAGTCCTCCTTGCGCGTCGTCCACTTTCGTTAGAGTGAGCGACTGGTATCCCTACTCCTCAGAAAACAAGGCACTAGATGTGTAAACCCACTACGTTGT
>NZ_NKUH01000156.1:0-634 GCF_009192895.1 Xanthomonas sp. LMG 12460
TGCCCGACCTAAACGCTATTCGTTCAATTTCCATCGCGCTCACTGAAGAGGCCGCTTGGTGCCGAGTTGGCCGCGATCGGGCGGGTGCGGCCCGGTGTTCGCCCGGGGGGGGGGGGAGGCCACACTGGCCGCGTCCAGGCTGGCTCGGCTCAGGTCCAGCTTGTCGGCTCGCCGCAATTCGGACAGCAGGACCTGATGCAGGCGATGCCAGACGCCGGCGGCCTGCCAGTCGCGCAACCGGCGCCAACAGGTCATGCCGCTGCCGTAGCCCAAATCCAGGGGAAGTTCTTCCCATGGGATGCCGGTACGCAGGACATAGACGATGCCGTTGAGGGCCTGCTGATCGCTGACGCGAGGCCGCCTTCCTTTGGGCGAAGGCGTTACTGATGGGATCAGCGGTTCGATGCGCTTCCACAGCGCGGCGGGTCTCTTTGCGGCGGGCCATGCGGCCAATGTTGCCACATGCGAATCTGTGCTCAACTAGGCTCTGTTAGTGACTTCAGTCGTTAGGACCAATATGAGCTACTTCGCTTACGACAGAATGGGAAGGACATTCGCCTCGCCAAATGCGGCGGCAATGTCATTGCTTCTAAGCTCCTTGGTCATGCCGGATCCCGAACACCCGGACGTTTCG
>NZ_NKUH01000157.1:0-1481 GCF_009192895.1 Xanthomonas sp. LMG 12460
CCGCCGCGGCCGTGCTGCTGCCGCTGCCCAGCGCCACCGCGCCGGCCTGCGCCGCCGCTGCGCCTGCGCCCAGCGCCAGGCTGTCGCCGCCGCTGGCCGTGGCCGCCTTGCCCAGCGCCACGGCGTTGGCCACGGCCGGATCGTTCGCATCGCCCGCCACCGCGCCATTGCCCAGTGCCACCGCGCTGTCGCCGTACGCACTCGCCGCCGGTCCCATCGCGCTGCTGTCGGTACCGCTGGCAGTGCTGTCGGCCTTGGTCGAGTGAGTGTGGGCGTATTTCACGCCCGCGCCTTGCTGAATGCTGTTGACGGTGGTGCCGACCTTGCCCAGTTCGGTGTTGGTGGCATATAGCTGCGAGCCGTTGACCGCATCGGTGCTGGTCCCGGACACGCGGCCGGCGGCCACGTTGGTCACCGTCCGCTCATGGCCGGCGCTGCCCACGCTCACCGTGCTGCCCGGGTTGGTGCCGGCGTAGGTGTAGGCGGTGCCGTTGAGGGTCCCGCCGGTGGTCGCCACCGCCGCGGCCGTGCTGCTGCCGCTGCCCAGCGCCACGGCGCCGGCCTGCGCCGCCGCCGCGCCTGCGCCCAGCGCCACGGCGTTGGCCACGGCCGAATCGTTCGCATCGCCCGCCACCGCCCTATTGCCCAGTGCCACCGCGCTGTCGCCGTACGCGTTCGCCGCCGCTCCCACCGCGGTGCTTTGGGCGCCAATAGCATTAGCGAAGGCCCCTATCGCCATACCATCCTTGCCGCTGGCAAGGGCAGAGACACCCATAGCCATGGCATCTTTGGCGATAGCCTGGGCGCTGGTGCCG
This sequence comes from Xanthomonas sp. LMG 12460, assembly GCF_009192895.1. Lineage (NCBI taxonomy): Bacteria > Pseudomonadati > Pseudomonadota > Gammaproteobacteria > Lysobacterales > Lysobacteraceae > Xanthomonas > Xanthomonas sp. LMG 12460. Next base: position 816 of record NZ_NKUH01000157.1, read on the forward strand.
AAAGCGCTGCTGTAGACGCCGCTGGCGTTGGCGCCGGTGCCGAAAGCGCTGCTGCCGCTGCTGGTGGCCTTGGCCAGGTAGCCAGCGGCGCTGCTGTAGCCGCCGCTGGCCTCGGCCAAGGTGCCGATGGCGCTGCTGGCGGCGCCGGTGGCCTTGGCCTGGTAGCCGATGGCGCTGCTGTAGTCGCCGGTGGCCTCGGACGCGTTGCCGACGCTGATGCTGTTGAGAGCTTGGGCCTTGCTGTTGTTGCCGACGGCGATGGCAGCGCCGCCGCTGGCCGTAGCCGCCTTGCCCAGTGCCACGGCGTTGACCACGGCCGGATCGTTCGCATCGCCCGCCACCGCGCCATTGCCCAGTGCCACCGCGCTGTCGCCGTACGCACTCGCCGCCGGCCCCATCGCGCTGCTGTCGGTACCGCTGGCAGTGCTGTCGGCCTTGGTCGAGTGAGTGTGGGCGTATTTCACGCCCGCGCCTTCCTGAATGCTGTTGACGGCGGTGCCGACCTTGCCCAGTTCGGTATTGGTGGCATACAGCTGCGAGCCGTTGACCGCATCGGTGCTGGTCCCGGACACGCGGCCGGCGGCCACGTTGGTCACCGTCCGCTCATGGCCGGCGCTGCCCACGCTCACCGTGCTGCCCGGCGCAGCGCCGGCGTAGGTGTAGGCG
>NZ_NKUH01000158.1:0-822 GCF_009192895.1 Xanthomonas sp. LMG 12460
CGATCCTGGTGCTGTGGCGGGTGCGGCTGATCCGGCGTTCGCCGCTGAAGGCGCTGGCGATCCGCGCCGGCTTCCTGGTGGGCATGCTGGCGCTGGGCGGCGTCGCTGCGATGCTGTCGTTCCAGGACCTGTCGGCGATGATGCGCAACCATCGCGAGATCCGCTACCTGGCCACGCCGATCAATTACCTGGTCGCGCTGCGGCAGAACTTCAAGTCCGACAGCCCCACGCGCAAGGCGCCGAAGCTGCCGCTGGAACACGACGCCAAGGCCACCGCGCGTGCGCCGGGCAGCAAGCCACGGCTGCTGGTGGTGGTGCTGGGCGAAACCGCCCGCGCGCAGAACTGGGGCCTCAACGGCTATACGCGGCAGACCACGCCGGAGCTGGCCAAGCGCGACGTGATCAATTTCCCCGACATGCACTCCTGCGGCACCAGCACCGAGGTGTCGGTGCCGTGCATGTTCTCGCCGTTCGGCCGCCACGACTACAACGAGAGCAACATCCGCAAGCACCAGTCGCTGCTGCACGTGCTCGAGCACGCCGGCATCAGCACGCTGTGGCGCGACAACCAGTCCGGCTGCAAGGGCGTGTGCGACGGCCTGCAGATCCAGCACCTGGACGACGCCAAGGATCCGCAGTTGTGCAAGGACGGACGCTGCATGGACGAGATCCTGCTGCAGGACCTGGCGGCGCAGGTGCGCGCCAAGCCCGGCGACCGCGTCGTGGTGCTGCACCAGCTCGGCAGCCACGGCCCCAGCTACTTCGAGCGCTACCCGGCCGCGTTCCGCCGCTTCACCCCGACCTGCGACACCGCCGACCTGG
>NZ_NKUH01000159.1:0-1486 GCF_009192895.1 Xanthomonas sp. LMG 12460
ACGCTTAAGCTCGTCGGCAGCGTCGAATGGGTATAAGAGACAGGGGCTCCAACCTGGAAGCGGGCATCAAGGCGCAGCTGGCCGACGGCCGCGCGCTGCTCAGTGCGGCGGTGTTCGAGGCCAAGCAGGACAACTACGCGGTGCGCGACATGACCCAGCCGGAAGCCTCGCTGCCCGACGGCAGCTCGGCCTACATCGGCGTCGACGGCACCAAGAGCCGCGGCTGGGAAGTGGAATACAACGGCGAGTTGCGCCCGGGCTGGACGCTCAATGCCGGCTACACCCACGTCAAGGTCACCCGTGCGCCGACCGACGCGATCTACGCCAACCTGCCGGAGGACTACCTGCAGCTGTCCACCCAGGTGCGCCTGCCCGGCGCCTGGCAGCGCCTGAGCCTGGGCGGCGGCGTGAGCTGGCAGAGCGCGGTGCGCGGCTACAACATCCAGCGCCCGCTCGGCGACGGCAGCGCCGCCACGCGCCCGGTCACCGTGGTGCAGGATCCGTACGCGCTGGTGCACTTCAACGCCAACTACCAGCTCAGCACGCAGTGGACCGCGACGCTGGCGATGACTAACGCGCTGAACAAGAAGTACTGGGCCAATCTGGATTACCAGAACTACGGCGAGCCGCGGTTCGTCAGCTTTACCCTGCGCTGGCGGTACTGAGCGACGGCGCATGACAGGCAAGGACGCCCGTCGCGCAGCCCGGCATTGCTGCGATGGTGGTCGCCGTGGCGATGCGTGCCGATGGCCGGCACTGCGCGTCTATACTGCCGCCGCCATCATCGGAGGATGCAGATGCGACCCGCCACGCGCTTGGCCCAGTGCTTGTTGCTTGCCGGCATCCTGCCCCTGGCAGGGTGCGCACAGTCCGGCTCTGCCGACACGCCGGCGGCTACCTCCACCAATGCCCAGGGCTGCGTGAGACAGCGCCAGCTCGGCCCACAGGATCCGTTCAAGACGCCGCCGCCATTGATGGAGGCATGCCTGGGTCCGTACAAGCTACGCATTCCGGCCAACTACTTCGGCGACCAGATGGGGCCGAACTTCGACGACAGTTTCGGCCTGTACCTGGAATACCCGTCGCTGCAGCCGTTCGCACCGGGCGAACGCGCGCATCTGAGCCTGGATGTGTCGACGCGGACGGTCGATATCGGGTACCACTATTTGGATGGGGTGGACGTGCATGAGGCGCTACGCAGGCGCTACACCGGCTATTCCGCGGACAAGGAGAATCCGGCAGAGCATCTGCAGAGCCGTCTCAGGCAAAGTCCGGTATATGGGCTGACGCCCTACTATCCGGATCTTCCGAAAGTGTTTGCCTACTACAAGGCAAAGGGATACCGGGCGTCGGCGCCTGTGTTCAACGCGGAGGAGCACGATGATTGGTACGTCGAACGGGATGCACATGGCGAAATTCGCACCTTCATCAAGTGCACCTCGCATGTAGTGGCGGAAACCGGTGTGGAGTACCAGAAAGGAAAGCT
>NZ_NKUH01000016.1:0-26743 GCF_009192895.1 Xanthomonas sp. LMG 12460
GCAGGAGAACCGGAGTGCGGCGGCGCTGACTCCTACTCGTGCTTGCTGGCACTGCGGCTAAACGGCCTGCCGCACTCCGCTCTCACCTACAACGATAGACCCTTATTTGACACAAGCGGCTTCAGCCGCGACAGGCCGTTTCGATGGAGCCTGTCGCGGCTGAAGGCGCTCCTATGGCGCTTCTTTTCGCACTACAAGCAATTCTCAAGCCACGGCAAAGACTTTCGCCCTTACGGGCGAGTTACTTTTCTTTGCTTGTGCAAAGAAAAGTAACCAAAAGAAGCGCTTTACCACAGCCGAAGGCTGGTCAAGCACACCCTGCCTCGCGCCCTCCGCGCTAACGCGCTCCGGGTGCGCGGCCATCCCGGGGATCCGCGGAAGGGGCATCCTGCCCCTGCCGCGGACGGCGCACATCCATGTGCGCCGCCCTTCGGGTGTTTCCCCGCGATGGCCGCCGCTTCGGAAGGGAACCCGGCAAGTCAAAAGCAACAGCAAGAGCGACAGCAACAGCCAAAGCCGAAGCCGAAGCCGAAGCCAAGCGACAGCCCCCCCCCAGGGACTCGCGGTTATCGGTGTCCGGGAGCGATTGTGGGAGGAACTTCAGTCCCGACTGCTTCCGAGGTCGGATCGCCCGCCTACTCTGATCGTCGTCGTTGCGTGACAGTTGGCTTCTACGAGCGCGCGCCACCGCTGCTCAACGCAACACCCGGAACCGCACCTGGGTCCAGGCGCCGTTGCTGGCCAGGGCGGTCAGGGTGTGGTCGCCGGCGTCGGCGAAGTCGCGTTGGAAGGTGCGTGCGCCCTCGGTGCGGGCGATCCAGCGGCCGTCCAGCAGCCAGTCCACCGGGGTGCTCGTGCCCAGTGCGCGCACCTGCAGACGCACTGTGGTGCTGCCCGGCGCGCGTGCCAGGGTGGCGCGGTCGTTGAGGCCTTCGATACGCAATACGTCGCTGCGGCCACGGCCGTCGTCGCGGCAGTCCGGTGACAGCGCCGGCAGTTGCCCGGCCTGGCGCTCGCTGGCGTGCAGCCACGGCGTCAGCAGCGCCGGCCAGCGCGCCAAATCGCGGGTGGCCGCCTCATGCGGTTGCGCACAGTCCGGCGACAGGCGCAGGCCGCTGTGCGCGTCCACCTGCACGGTCTCGCGGCCGGCGCTCCACAGCCGCGCGTCGCGCTCGGCGAAGGTCGGCGGCACGGCGCCGTCCAGCGCATAGGCGGAGAAACGGCGCTGGCACAACGCCGGCGGCGTCTGCTCGGCGGCGATGCCCAGCGGCCAGCACACGTCCACCTGCTGCACCGTCGCCGGCATCGGCCGCGGCGCGTTGTCGCCGCGCAGGCGCGGCAGGCTGTCGATGGTCTCGAACATCAGCGGCAAGGCGGTCACCGCGCCGTACTGCCCGGGCAACGGCGTGCCGTCGGGACGGCCAACCCACACGCCGACGGTGTAGCGGCGGGTGCTGCCGATCGCCCAGGCATCGCGGTAGCCGTAGCTGGTGCCGGTCTTCCACGCTACCCGCGGGCGCGTCCCGACGTCGAAGGTGCCGACGCCGTAGCCCGGACGCGGATTGGCCTCGAGCATCTCGCGCACGATCCAGGCCGCGCCGGGCGACATCAGGCGCCGTTCGATGCGCTGGTCGGTTGCGCTGTAGCGCACGTGGCCGGCGATGCCGTCGCGGTTGAGCGCGGCGAAGGCGCCGACCAGTTCCTCCAGCTTGGCGCCGGTGCCGCCGAGGATCAGCGCCAGGTTAGGGGTACTGCCGCGCGGGAACTTCAGGCCGATGCCGGCGTTGCTCAGGCGCGCGGCGAAGCGCGCCGGCCCGACCCGGTCGAGCAGATCCACCGCCGGCACGTTGAGCGACAGGCGCAGCGCGCTGGCCGCACCGATCGGGCCGTTGAAGGCTTCGTCGAAATTGCCCGGGCGGTAGTCGCCGAAACTCTGCGGCGCGTCGACCAGCAGGCTTTCGGAATGGATCAGGCCATCGTCCAGGGCCATGCCGTACAGGAACGGCTTGAGCGTGGAGCCGGGCGAGCGCCAGGCCTGCACCATGTCCACGTCGCCGAGCCTGCGGCGGTCGCCGAACTGCACCGAGCCGATGTAGGCGCGCGCCTGCAGGTCGCGATTGTCCACCACCAGCAAGGCCGCGGAAGTGCGCTCGGGCAACTGCGAGAAGTAGGCGCTGACCCGGTCCTCCAGGGTGCGCTGCAGGTCGGCGTCGAGGGTGGAGACGATGTGCGCGGCATGCGGGCGCTGCTGACGCAGGCGCTCGGCCAGCAGCGCGGCGTGCAGCGGCGTCTGCAGCGAGCGCGCCACCACCGGTTCGATGCGCGCATCGTCGACCTGTGCGCGCGGCCACACGCGCAGCGCGACCATGCGTTCGAGCACCTTGTCGCGCGCCGCGCGCGCCGCCTCCGGATGCCGATCCGGACGCAACCGGCTCGGCGCCTGCGGCAGTACCGCCAGCAACGCCGCCTCGGCCTGCGACAGACGCGCGGCCGGCTTGCCCAGGTAGGCCCAGCTCGCCGCCTCCACGCCTTCGATGGTGCCGCCGTAAGGCGCGCGCTCCAGGTACAGCTGCAGGATCTGCCGCTTGCTCAGGTGCGCTTCCAGCTGCAGCGCACGCAGCGCCTGCTGGGCCTTGCCCCACGGCGTGCGCGTACTGACCTGGGGCGGCATCAGGATGCGCGCCACCTGCATGGTCAGGGTGGAACCACCGGAGACGATGTGGCGCGAAAACACCCACTGCTTGGCCGCACGCAGCAGCGCCCAGGGATTGACCCCGGGGTGCAGCCAGAACCAGCGGTCCTCGTAGTTCAGCAGCGCCTGCAGGTACAGCGGCGAGACGCTGTCCGGCGTGGCCGGATAACGCCAGACGCCGTTGCTGTCGGCGAAAGCACGCAGCGGGGTGCCGTCGGCGGCCACCACCAGGGTCGAGGTGTCGCGCGACTTCGGCAGCGGCAGCGGAAACGCCAGGTCCAGCAACAACAGACTCAACAGCAGCGCCACCGTGCCCCAGCGCAGCCACGGCAGCAGGCGCGTCCAGCGCCGGGGGCGCCGCGCGGCGTGCGGGGCGGCGGTGTCGTCCAGTGGCATGCGGGCTCCCGATGGAAGCGGCCATTTTGCCTGTTGCGGTGGCGACGCGGCGAGCGGGATATCCTCTGCCCGTTCGGCATCGCCGACGATGGGTGCCCAACTGCTCCGGGGCACCAGCAACAATGCGCTCCTTCTGCCACTACGCCAGCGGCAATCGCAGCGTCGCCACGCTGCCTTGCGCGTCCGTACGGGCCTCCAGGCTCAGGCTGCCGCCCTGCGCTTCCAGGATCTGCCGCGACAGCACCAGGCCGATGCCCGAGCCGCCGGGCTTGGTGGTGAAGAACGGCACGAACAGATTGTCGCTGGGCGGCAGGCCGGCACCGCCGTCGCACACCTCGATCGACACGCTGGCGCCGTCGGCACTCGCGCGCAGCGTCACCGGCGCGCTGCCGCCGGCTTCCAGCGCGTTGCGCAGCAGGTTGATCAGCACCTGTTCGAGCTGGTCGGCGTCGGCGCACGCATGCAGCGACGGCGCGACCTCGACCTGCACTCGTGCATCGTCCAGCAGCCGCTGCACGCGCGCGCACAGCGGCGCCAGCGCCACTGGCGCCGGGACCGGCGCGGGCAGCCTGGCCAACCGCGCGTAGCCGCCCAGGAAGCGCTGCAGCGCCGCGCTGCGCTGTTCGATCACGCCCAGCCCGTTGTGCAGATCGGCCTGCAGTTCGGCGTCGAGCGCCTGCGGCGCGGCCGCCAGCAGCCGCGCGAGCGTGTCGGCGATCGAGGCAATCGGCGTCAGCGAGTTGTTGATCTCGTGACTAAGCACGCGCAGCAGGCGGCGGAAGGCCTGCGCCTCCTCCTCGCGCAGTGCGCGCTCCATCGGCTGCACCAGCAGCAGCCGCCCGGCCTGGCTGCGGCTGCGCAAGGCGGCGTGGCCGATCTGCCAGCGCCCCTGCTGTCCGGCGAACGCATGCGCCTGGATGCTGCCCGACGGCACATCGAACAGGGCGGCCAGTCCCAATGCCTGCGCGGATTGCCCGATCGCCTGCTGGGCGGCGACGCCGAGCAGGCGCTCGCCGGCCGGATTGATCAGGCGCAGGCGCTGGTCCTGTTCGAAGGCGAACACCGCCCCGTCCAGCGCCGCCAGGGTCTTGCTCAGCAGTTGCAGGCTCTCGTGCGAATCGCGCTGTTCGTCCTGCAGGCGTTGCGCCAGGGCGTTGAACCGCGCCAGCAGGCCGTCGGCATCGCGCGCGTCCTGCGCCGCCCGCACGCTGTAGTCGCCCTCGCGCAGCGCGTCCAGCAGGCCACCGAGGGTGCGCAGACGCTGCCCGGCGTCGCGCTGCTGCCAGCGCCACAGCGCCATGGTCAGCAGCAGCACGCACAGCAGCAGCACGATCGCCTCGGGCCACCGCGGCGCGCCGGCGGCGAGCACCAGCACCAAGGCCAGCGCGGCCGGCGCCACCAGCCACAGCGGCCGGAAGCGCTGTCGCTCAGCCGGCGTCATCGCTGCGCAGCCCGTGCTTGCCCAGGCGCCGGTACAGGCTCTGCCGGGTGATGCCGAGCTGGTCGGCGGTGCGCTGCAGATTGCCCTGGTGCTGCGCCAGCGCCTGCTTCAGCAGCAGCGCCTCGGCTTCTTCCAGGGTGAGTTGCGTCGACAGTGCCGGCACGGCATTCGTCGCCGGCTGCAGGCGCAGGTCGTCGCTGCCCAGGGTGCTGCCGTCGGCCAGCAGCGCCGCGCGCTCCATCGCGTGCGCCAGTTCGCGCACGTTGCCGGGCCAGGCGTAACCGAGCAGGGCGCGCTCGGCGTCGCGCGCCAGCGTCGGCAGCGGCCGCCGGTAGCGGGTGCAGGCGGCGGCCAGGTAATGCCGCGCCAGCGGCAGGATGTCGGCGCCGCGCTCGCGCAGCGGTGGCACCCGCACCTGGAAGGTGTTGAGTCGGTACAGCAGATCCTGGCGGAAGCGGCCGTCCGCCACCTCCGCCTCCAGGTCTGCGTTGGTTGCCGAAACGATGCGCACGTCCACCCGTTGCGTGCGCGAGGAGCCGAGCCGCTCGAACTCGCCGTCCTCGATCGCGCGCAGCAGCTTGGGCTGCTGCTGCAGCGGCAGGTTGCCGATTTCGTCCAGGAACAGGGTGCCGCCGTCGGCCAGTTCGAAACGGCCGGCGCGGTCCTGGCGCGCGTCGGTGTAGGCGCCGCGCACGTGACCGAACAGTTCGGCCTCGAACAGGGTCGGCGCCAGGCCGCCGATGTTGACCTTGACGAAGGCCTGCGTGCGGCGCGGCGACCACTGGTGCAGCAACTGCGCCAGCAGGCTCTTGCCGGTACCGTTCTCGCCCAGCAGCAGCACGTTGGCGCCGCTGCCGGCGATGCGCAGCAGATCCTCGACCAGCCGCTGCATCGGTGCCGATTCGGCGACGAAGCCGGCGGCGCCGTCCTGCAGCAACAGCGCCTGCGCCTCGCCGAGCCGTTGCGCGGCGCGGCGGCTGCGATCCAGTGCGATGCGGCTCTCCAGCACCGCCAGGACCCGCGCGTTCTGCCAGGGCTTTTCGATGAAATCCACCGCGCCCTCGCGCATCGCCGCCACCGCCAGTTCGATGCTGGCCCAGGCGGTCATCGCGATCACCGGCAGCCCCGGCCACTGCGCGGCGATCTGCGCGATCAAGGCCAGGCCTTCGGCGCCGGAGGTGGTGTCGCGCGCATAGTTCATGTCCACCAGCACCGCGGCGAACGCGTCGCCGCGCAGGCAGGCCAGCGCCAGCTCCGGCGACTCGGCGCCGACCATGCCGTAGCCGGCGCTCTTGAGCAGCATGCGCAAGGCTTCGCGCACGTCGGCCTGGTCGTCGACGACGAGAATGCGCGGCAAGGGCGATGTGCGGGCGTCGGTCATGGCGCAGAGTCTAGCGGCCGGGCGTGGCGGACAGGCGCCACGGCGCCTGTCGTGGCGTACCCGCATCGGAACGCAAAGCGCATCATTCGGCGCGCAAGGCCTGCATCGGCGGCACCCGCGCCGCGCGCCGTGCCGGCGCCAGCGCGGCGAGCAGGCCGCCCGCGGCCAGCACCAGCAGCACCGCGCCGATCGCCAGCGGATCGGCCACGCGTACCTCGAACAAGTACCGCTGCAGCAGCCGCGACAGCGCCATCGCCACGCCCAGGCCCAGCAGCAGGCCCACCCCGATCTGCACGCCGGCCTCGCCCAGCACCTGCCGTCGCAGCCGCGTCGGCGGTGCGCCGAGCGCGGCGCGCACGCCGAACTCGTGCTGGCGCGCGGCCACCGCCACTGCCATCACCGCATACAGGCCGACCGCGGCCAGCAACAGCGCCAGCCCAGCGAACAGGCCGACCAGCAGCAGGTTGAGCTTCTGTTCGCCGGTGGTGCTGGCGACCAACGCCTGCATCGGCTGCAGCTCGGCGATCGGCTGCTGCGGCGCCACTTCGTCGATCGCCGCACGCAGCGCGCGCTCGTCGGCACCCAGTGCGCCGGCCCGCAGATGCACCGCATAGGTCAGCGCGCCGAAGCCGCGGAGGATCTGCCACATCGGCTCGCTCATCTGCGCCAGCGGCTGGTACACGGTCGGCTCCGGCGGCTCGGCCGGGCTGGTGTGGCGCACGTCGCCGACCACGCCGACCACGCGCATCGACACGCGCTGGTCGCCGCCGTCGTCGGGCAAGCTGACGATCTTGCCCAGCGCCTGCCCGTGCAGGTAACGCGCAGCGAAGCTCGCGCTGACCACGCAGACCCGCTCGCCTCCGGCCACATCGCTGTCGGCGATCCCGCGCCCGGCCAGCAAGGGAATGCGGAAGACCTCCAGGAACTGCGGCGTGGCCAACCGGTACTGGCTGTCGACGGACGGCGCGCCATCGATCTCCACGCTCCAGCTCAACCGCGTCGCCGTCGGCGGATTGGTCGACACCCCCACGTGGTCGATGCCCGGCACCTGCTGCAAGCGCGCGACGATGCGCCGGGTCTGCTCCACCGCATCGGCCGCGGTGATGTAACGCTCCTTCACCGGCGCCAGGGTGAACACCACCGCCGAGCGGCTCTCGAAGCCCATCGGCACCTCCGCCAGTTTCTGCAGGGTGCGGGTGAACAGGGCCGCGCCGATCAGCAGCACCACGGCGATGGCCACCTGCGCGATCACCAGGACACGGCCGAGGCGGCCGGCCTGCAGGCTCCAGCCGCCGCGCCCACCGCCAGCCAGTTCAGCCACCAGATTGCGGCGGCGGCCGCGCACGATGCCCAGCGCTGCGGCCAACAGCGCCGTCGCGCCGCCGGCGAGCAGCGCGAACAGCACGCTGGCGCCGCTCAGATGCGGGGCCTCGCCGCGCATCCACATCAGCGGCACCCAGCCGCCGAGCAGGCGCAGTCCCAGCCAGGCCAGCACCAGGCCGGCCAGGCTGCCGAGCGCGCCGATCAGCACGCCTTCGGCCAATGCCGGCAGGCTCAAGCGCAGCCACGATGCGCCCAGCGCGGCACGCACCGCGCTGTCGTGGCTGCGCCCGAGCGCGCGCAGCAGCATCAGGCTGGTCAGGTTGATCGCGGCGATCAACAGCACGCAGGCGGCCGCGGCGAAGAACAGCCACAGGGTGTTGCCGCTGTTGGCGGCGTACAGGCTGTCCTGCAGCGGCAGCGCGTTGGGCGGCCGTCGCTGCAGCGACGCCCACCACGACGCGTCCATGTGCGGGCTGTTGCGCAACAAGGCCTGGAGCGTCGTCGCGGTCTGCGCGGACGCCGCGGCCACGCTGATGCCGGGCCGCAACCGCGCCACCACGATCTCGTTGGTGGACAGGTTGGTCGCGGCCAGGTCCGGCTGCATGTTGCGGATCAGGTCGAACGGCTCGGCCCAGGGGAACTCCGCCGGCAGCACGCCGACGATCTGCACCGGCTTGCCTTCCACCTGCAGGGTGCGTCCCACCGCGGACGGGTCGCCATCGAAATAGCGTTGCCAGAAACGATGGCTGAGGATCACCGCCTGCGGCCCGCCGGGCCGGCTTTCCTCGTCGTTGAAGTTGCGCCCGGCCGCCATGGGCAGGCCGAGCGTGCGCAGGAAGCCGGCATCGGCACTGATCGACGCGACCACTTCGCTGGCAGCGCCGCGGGCGACGTTGGCCGGCACCGGGAACCCGCGCGCGATGCCCACCGACTGCAGGCTCGACATGCGCCGCAACACCGGGTAGTAGCCGGGCGCGGCGACATTGCGGCCAGGGTCGCTGGACAGGCCGAGGGTGACCAGCCGCTCCGGCTGCGGGAACGGCAGCGGCTTCAGCAAGGCCTGATCGAGCAGCGCGAACACCGCGGTGGTGGTGGCCACGCCCAGCGCCAGGGTCAGCACCGCCAGCAGCAGATAGCCCGGCCTGCGCGCGAGCGTGCGCCAGGATTGCCGCATCTCGGCCCACTGCAGGGCGGCGCTCATCGTGCCTGCCCCGCAGCGCGCGCCGGCAGCGCCACGTCCTGTTCGTGGCGCAACCGCTCGAAGGTGTCCTCATCGACGATGCGGCCGTCGAGCATGTGCACGATACGCTGCGCGCGCCGCGCGAATGCCGGATCATGGGTGACCATGCACAAGGTGGTGCCGTTGTCGTGCAGTTGTTCCAGCAACTGCATCACCGCCTCGCCGTTGCGGCTGTCCAGGTTGCCGGTCGGTTCGTCGGCGAGCAGGATCGTCGGATTGCCGGCCAGTGCGCGCGCCACCGCCACGCGCTGCTGCTGGCCGCCGGACAACTGCCCCGGATAGTGCTTGTGGCGATGCTGCATGCCGACCAGTTCCAGCACCTCGCGCACGCGCTGGCGGATCTGGCTGCGCTGGGCGCCGTCGCGGTAGGTCAGCGGCAGCGCCACGTTCTCTTCCACGGTGAGGTCGGCGATCAGGTTGAAGGCCTGGAAGATGAAGCCGATCTCGGCGTTGCGGATGCGCGCGCGACCGACCGTGTCCAGCTCGGCGACGCTGCGGCCGTTGAGCCGGTAGGTGCCGCCGCTGGGCGCATCGAGCAGGCCCAGGATCGACAGCAGGGTCGACTTGCCGCAGCCGGACGGGCCGGTGATGGCGACGAAATCGCCAGGCGCCACGTCCAGTGCGATCTCGGCCAGGGCGTGGGTCTCCACTTCCTCGGTGTGGAAGACCTTGCTGAGTCCGTGCAGGTGGATCAGCGGCGCGGCGGATGGTGCGGATAGTGCGGTCATGCGGGATCTCTCCTGGTGAGGCTAGCGTAAGCGCAAGGTGGCGTCGGCATTCCACTGGCTGGTGTCGGACAGCACGACGCGGTCGCCGGCGCGCAGGCCGGCGCGGACTTCGATGCGGTCGCTGGAGGCGGCGCCGAAGCGCACGCGGATGCGCTGCGCGGTGTCGCCGCCGTCGCGCAGCACGAACAGGCTGCCGGCGGCGTTGGGCACGGCCAGCGCCGGGCGCGGGATGCTGACCACGTCGCGCAGCGTGCCGAGCACGATGCGGCCGTCCACCGACAGGTCCGGGCGCACGCCGGGCGGCAACGGCGGCGTCAGCCGCACGTCGACCGCCACACTGCCGCTGCGCACCGCCGGATCGATCCGTGCCACCTGCCCGCCGACCACGCCGTTGTGCGTGTCCACCGCCACCGGCAGGCCTTCGATCACGTCCTTGGCCAGGAGTTCGGGCACCTGCAGACGCGCCAGCAGATCGTCCGGGCGCGCCACCCGCGCCAGCTTGGCGCCGGCCTCGACGCGTTGGCCGGGCTCCACGTCCACTTGTTGCAGGATGCCGTCGCTGCCGGCACGCACCTGCAGCGAGTCGGCCTGTTGCGTGGCGATGGCCAGCGCACTGGCGGCCTGCTCGCGCCGTGCCTGTGCCGCGCGCAGTTGCGCGGCCATGTTCTGCCGGAACGCGGCGACGCGTTTGCGTTCGATGTCGGCGCGGCCGCGTTGCTGCGCCTCGACGATCTGGCTTTGGGTGAGATCGATCGCCGAGATCGCGCCGCCGTCGTGGCCGCGCCGGTAGGCCTTGGCCTTGATCTGCGCGATCTGCAACTCGGACTCGGCCTGCGCCTGCAGCGCCTGCTGGTCCAGCAGTTGCGAGGCCAGCGCGGCGTGCAGTGCGGCCAGGTCGGCATCGGCGCCGGCCAGCGCGGCACGCGCGCGGTCCAGGCCGGCCTCCAGTTCCGGGTTGACCAGTTGCAGGATCGGCGTATCGGCCAGCACGCGCGCGCCGGCCTCGACCCGTTGCTGTTGCACGGTGGCCGGGGCCCCGGCGGTGATCCAGCGGATCTGCCGCGGCACCAGCACGCCGTTGGCGCGGACCTCGCGACGCATCTCACCGCGCGTGGCCGCATCGATCCACACTTCGCTGCGCGCCACCCTTGGTGCGGCGCGGCCGCTGCCGAGCAGCGCCACGCCCAGCACGATCGCCACGGCAGCGGCTGCCACCAGCCAGCGGCGGCGGTGGCGCCAGAACGAACGGTTCGGGGATTTCGCGATATCCATGCCTGCTGTACAGCAGGCTGCATGCCAATCGGCGAACCGCGCTAACCCATTGAATCCGTTGCGCCGCGACCGCGGCGCGCGCGGTCGCGGCGTCCGCAAGCGGTCGCGCAGCGACCGATTACGGACAGTTGAACGGCCATGCGCCGGTCAGGGCTTTTCCAGCGACGCGCGATAGCGCAGCAGCGCTTCCGGCTCATCGGTCTGGAAGGCGCCGATGCCGGCGCGATACAGCCGCCCCCACACCGCCTCCGGATCGCGCACCGCATCGGCATCGCCGCCGACATCGGCGACGAAGCCTTCCCACAGCGTATTGACCAGTAGCCGCACGTGCCGCTGCCTGGCCAACGCCGCCACCGCCGGCAACTGGGCCAGGCGCATCCGCGGCAGCTCGATCGCCACCGGCCGCACCTTGCCGTCGGTCTGGGTGCGCACGGTCTGCACCAGGTCGTCGGTGCCCGGCGGGTTGAGCAGCACCGGGGTGAAGTTGATCCGGTCGAACGGCGGCATCGACGCCAGGTCCTGGCTGGCGACGCCGACCTCGGTCTTGACCACCACCTGCCGCTCCATGCCGGCGCGGCGCACCGCGTCGACCACCTCGGCGTAGATCGGCGCCTTGACGTCGAGGTTGAGCATGATCCGGCCCTTGGCCGCGGCCAGCATCTGCTGCAGGGTCAGCGGATGCTGGTCGGTGAGCGGCGCGTCGGCGCCGCCCTCGTCGTCGCGCAGGCGCAACCGCGACAGTTGCGGCCAGGTCAGTTCGGCGACCTTGCCGGTGCCGTCGGTGGTGCGGTCGACGGTGGCGTCATGGAACATCACCAGGGTGCCATCGCCGGCGCGGCGGATGTCGGTTTCGAGCATGTCCACGCCCAGCGTCACGCAGCGCTCCAGGCCCAGCAGCGAATTCTCCGGCGCATGCCCGGCGAAGCCGTGCGCCGGCGCGGGATTGTGGCAGCCGCGGTGGGCGACGACGAAGATGCCGCCGTCGGGTGCGGCCAGGCGCGCCTGGATCGGGGCGATGGCGGCGATGGCCGGGGCCGTCGCGGTCAGCAGTGCGGCAATGATCGCGCCGCGCGAGAAAAGCAGGTTCATGGAAGGTCTCCGGCAACGGTCACAGCGACGGGGTGAAGCGCAGGCCGAGCCAGTAGGTGGTCGGCATCGAATAACTGTCCTTCAGCAGGTTCTCGCCGGGGCCGGTGAAGCTGGTGAGGCGGCTGTGGGTGACATTGCTGATCTGGCCGACCACGCTGAGCTGCTTGCTCACCGCCCAGGTCGCCGACAGGTCCAGCTGCGAACGCGGCGCCCAGTACAGATCCTGCCAGGCGATGTTGCTGACGATGGCGCGCAGCGCCTTGCCCTGGCGGTTGTAGGCCGCACGCAGTTCGACGCCGCCGACGGTGTAGAACAGCGAGGCGTTGGCGGTGTAGTCCGGCTGCCCGACCAGGCGATCGACGGTGCGCTGGCTCTGCACCAGGTTGGGCGCGCTGCCGCTGGTGAACGGCACGTCCATGCCGCCATCGAGCAGGGCCAGGTTGGCGCTGGCGCCCAGGCCGGACAGCGCCGGCACGCCCGGGAACAGGGTGTTGAACACTGCGCTCAGTTCCAGGCCGCGCACGTGCGCCTTGGCGGCGTTGGCCGGGGTGCTGATCAGCACGTTGGAATAGGTGGTGCCGTTGAAGCTGAACTGGTCGGTGCGCGAGAGGGTGAAGATCTCGTCCTGGATGCGCTTGTCGAACAGCGCCGCGGCGAGCATGCCGTCGAAGTCGTCGGGCAGGCGCCATTCCAGCGACAGGTCCAGATTGGTGGACACGCGCGGCTTGATGTCGGGATTGCCGATGGTGACGGTCACGCCCTGCGCGTTGGGATTGCCCATGTCGCTGCTGTTGACGAAGCCGATCGAAGTGCGCGCGGCGTAGGCGTCGTAGGGCGGACGGCCGAGCGTGCGGCTGGCGCCGGCGCGCAGGTCGAGGCGGTCGTTGACGTGGTAGGTCATCACCGCCGACGGCAGCACCTTGGCGTAGCGCGACTCGGTGGGCGCATCGACGTAGACGTAGCTGCCGGTGGCCGCGTCCAGTTGCCGCTGGCGGCCGACGGTGGACTGGTCGGTATGGTCGTAGTGCAGGCCGGCCTCCACATCGAAATCGTCGGCGCGATAGCCGACCAGGCCGTAGGCACCGAAGATCTCCTCGCGATGGCTGAAGTTGTCCTGGTTGCTGAAGGCGCTCTGGTCGGTGCGGTTGAACGCGCTCAGCGGCGTGGCGCTCAGCACCTGGTTGGCCTTGTCCGGATCGATCGCGATCAGGTTCAGGCCCAGGTAGCGCATCGGCGCATTGGACGGCGCCAGCACGTCGGCGATCTTCAGCGGCGGCGCGCTGCGGTTGGGCTGGTATTCCACGCGGTAGATGTCGAAGCCGGGTTCGTCGCGGGTGTAGCTCAGGCCGCTGCCGAAGCCGAAGCCGCGGTCCATCTCGCCACGGTTGAAGGCGTAGTCCAGGCGCCCGGTGAGCACCTTGTCGCGCGCATTGCGCTGGTAGTCCGGACGCCAGTACAGCAGGCTGTAGTTGTCGTAGTTGTAGTACGCCTGCGCCGCCATCGGGAAACGCTGGTTGAGCGCGGAGGTGTCGTAGTTGAAGCCATAGGCCGCCGTCGGCACCACGGTGACGCCGGCGCCGGTCTGTCCTGTCGGCACCGCCGCCGGGCGCTGCGCGCCGGTGACGTACTTGATCATCTTGATCGGTTCGGCGTAGGTGGCATCGGACCAGGACGCGCGCGCCGACAGCACCTGACGGTCGTCCGGACGCCACTCGAAGCCGGTCTGGCCGAGCTTGGTGCGGGTGGTGGTGATCTGGTTGGAGTAGCCCACTTCCACGTCGCCGACCGGGTAGGTGCCGCTGGTGGCGGTCTGGTTGTAGACGCGGTTGCGGTTGCGCGGATCGAGGATGACCTCGTTGCGCTCCATGTTGTCGCGGAAATAGTAGTAGCCGGCCATGGCGTAGGCCTGGAGGGATTCGCTCAACCGCGCCTCGAACTTGCCGGTGAGGCCGTAGCGGTCGCGCTTGTCCATCACGTACCAGTACTTGTCCTGCTGCGGCACGGCCCAGCCGTTGCCCAGGTTGGTGCCGCTCTGCAGTACGCCGCTGTTGTCGTAGAACCCGTAGTGCACCGTGTCGGTGGTCATGTGGGTTTCGGTGTAGCTGCTCAGCGTCTGGTAGTTGCCGGACAGGGTCAGGCCGTACTGCCCTTCGCTGCCGAAGGTGCGGCTGCCGGTGGCGAGCAGGCGGTAGCCCGGGTCGTCCTGGTCGCGCGGCTTGCCGACGTCGTTGGCATGGCCCAGTGAGGCCTCGGCGGTGAAGAACGGCTTGCCGCCGTTCTCGAACGCGCTGCGGGTCTTGAGGTTGATCGCACCGCCGGTTGCGTTCGGGTCCAGGTCCGGAGTGAAGGTCTTGATGACCTGCAGTTCGCTGACCATCGAGGCCGGCAGGATGTCCAGGCGCACGCCGCGGGTGATCGAGCCCAGCGTGCCGTTGGGCGTGCCCGGCGAGGCCACGGTCAGGCCGTCGATGGTGACGTTGTTGTAGGACGGGCCGAGGCCGCGCAGCACCGGGGTGGCGGCTTCGTCGCGCGGATGTTCGTTGTCGGTGGCCGGCAGCACCGACAGGCCGGGGATGCGGCGCAGCGCCTCGACGATGGTGGTGTCCGGCAGCGCACGCACGTCGGTGGAGCTGACCACGTCGGTGATGTTGGTGGCCGCGCGCTTGCTCTCGATCGCGGCGGCATTGGCCTTGCGCACGCCGGTGACCATCACGCTGGACAGCGTGGTGGTGCCGTCGGCGCTGGCGGCGGCGTTGGGCGTGGTATCGGGCGTGGAGGTTGGCGTGGTGTCGCCGACGGCCGGCGCGGCGACAGTGCTGGCGTCGGCGGCGAGCGTCGCCGTGGTGGACGCGGCGTCCTGCGCGAGCGCGGCCTGGCAGCTGGCGGCGAGCGCGCAGACGATCAGCGCGCGGCGCCGATGGGTGAGTGGTTGCATGGCGATGTCCCCTGGTTGACCGAATTAAGTAACTTAAAGTTCGTTATTTAATCCCAGGGATATGACGCTGCGATGGCGGCGTGAGGAAAGCGCGAAGACACGGCGTCCCGGCCCGGCCTGACTTGGCGTCGGGCAGCAGATCACTCGCGATGGCATAGCTGTGCGGACGCCGCGCCCTTGCCGCGTTCGATGCCGTCGTGTGCTCTGCAGCGGCCGCCCGGCCGCCGTCCCTCAGTCGGCGTCCGCAGGCGCAGCGCGATGCACCTGCACCGCCTGCGCGGCGAACGCGGCAAGCACACCATCCGGGGCGTCGTGCTCCACCACCAGCCGGTCGATCGCCTCCACGCCGACCACGCGGTGCGCGGCCAGGGTGCCGAGCTTGTCGCTGGTCACCACCGCCACGGTCTCGGCGCTGGCCTCGACCATCGCCCGCTTGAACAGGCTTTCCTCATCGTCCACGCCCCACAGGCCGCGCTCGGGGTCGATCGCGCAGGCGCCGGGGAAGCACAGGTCGGCGCGCAGTTGCCGCAGTTGCTGCAGCGCCTGGGCACCGACGGCCGCGCCGCTGCGCGGGTCCAGTCGCCCGCCGATCAGCA
Organism: Xanthomonas sp. LMG 12460; assembly: GCF_009192895.1. Lineage (NCBI taxonomy): Bacteria > Pseudomonadati > Pseudomonadota > Gammaproteobacteria > Lysobacterales > Lysobacteraceae > Xanthomonas > Xanthomonas sp. LMG 12460. Next base: position 15,094 of record NZ_NKUH01000016.1, read on the forward strand.
GGATCTCGATGCCCTCGCGACGCAGCAGGATCTGCGCGATGTCCGGCGCATTGGTGACCACGCTCAACCCCTGCCGCGCCGGCAGCGCAGAGGCGATGGCGCTGTTGGTGGAGCCGGCATCGATCAACAGCCGCTGCCCGGGCTTGACCAGCGCCACCGCGGCCAGCGCCAGTGCGCACTTGCGCTCGGCATGCTCGGCCTGGCGCTGCGGCAGCGGCGCGAAGGTCGGCGTGGGCAGCAGCGCGCCGCCGTAGACACGCCGGCACAGCCCCTGCGCGGCGAGTTCGCGCAGGTCGCGGCGGATCGAATCCTCGGACACCGCGAAGCGCTCGGCCAGTTCCGCGGCCACCACCCGGCCGTGCTCGCGCAGGCGCTGCAGGATCGCATGCTGCCGCTCCTGCGGCAGCGTGTCGCGCTCGCCGCTCATGGCGCCGCGGCGTCGGTGCGCGGCGGCAGCAGGCCCAGTGCGACCAACTCCTCGCGCAGCGCGGCGGCGTCGCGGAACTGCAGCGCGTGCATGCCGGTGGCGGCCGCGGCGTGCACGTTGCGCGGCGCGTCGTCGATGAACACCGCCCGCGCCGGGTCGATCGCGTAGCGTTCGCACAGCAGCGCGAAGATCGCCGGGTCCGGCTTGACCAGGCGCTCCTCGCCAGACACCAGCACGCCTTCGAACCACTGCAGGAACGGATAGCGTTCGCGCGCGATCGGGAAGGTCTCGTGCGACCAGTTGGTCAACGCGTACAGCCGCACGCCCTGCCCGCGCAGCTCGTCCAGCACCGCCACCGTGGCGTCCAGCGCGCCGCCCAGCATCTCCGGCCAGCGCGCGTGGTAGGCGGCGATCATCGGCGCATGCGCCGGATGCAGCGCACTCAGTTCCGCCACCGCCTCCTGCCACGGCCGCCCGGCGTCCTGGCGCTCGTTCCACTGCGGGCTGCACACCTCGCGCAGGAAGGCTTCCATCGCCGCCTCCTCGTCGAACAGTTGGCGGTACAGATGGCGCGGGTTCCAGTCGATCAGGACGCCGCCGAGATCGAACACCACGGTGTCCAGGCGAGGCGAGGCGGAGGGATCGGACGACGGCATGGCAAGCTCCAACGGACGGAAGTGGGGATCAGCGACGGACCAGGCGCGCGCCGGCGGCGACCAGCAGCAACAGCGTCGCCACCGCGGCCAGCGCCAGCGGCAGGCCGATGGCGTGGGCCAGGAACCCGATCAACGCCGGCCCGGCGAGCAGGCCGGTATACCCGAGCGTGGTCAAGGTCGCCAGCGCCAGCGCGGGCGAGGTGCCGGGCATGCGCCCGGCGGCGCCGAACATCACCGGCACCAGGTTGGACGCGCCCAGGCCGACCAGCACGCAGCCGAGCAGGCCGCTGCCCGGCAAGGTGCCGAGGCTGGCCAGCGCCAACCCGGCGGCGGCCAGCACCGCGCCGAGGGCGACGGTGCGCACCGGCCCCAGCCAGGCCACCAGGCGGTCGCCGCCGAGCCGGCCCAGCGCCATCGCCACCGAGAACGCGGCATAGCCCATGCCCGCCGCGCTGGGTGCCAGGCCGTGATGCTCGCGCAGCAGCACCGCGCTCCAGTCGAGCATGGCGCCCTCGGCCAGCAGGCAGACGAAGCACAGCGCACCCAGCAGCAGCACCGGCCCCTGCGGCAGGCGCAGCGGCACCGCTTTCGCTGGTGGACGCCGCGTGCCGCAGCAAGCCGCCGCGCTGCCACAGCAGCACGCCCAGCAGCAGCACGGCGACCAGCACGGCGCCGGCCAACAGCGGCAGGCCGGCACCGAGCAAGGCGCTCATGCCGGCCGCGCCGATCAGCCCGCCGACGCTGAACAGGCCATGGAAGCCGGACATCGCCGCCTTCTGCAGGCGCCGCTCCACCTCCACCGCATGCGCGTTCATCGAGACGTCGAGCGCGCCCAGCGCCGCGCTGAAATACAGCAGCGCCGCCACCAGCAGCGGCACGCTGGGCGCCAGCGCCAACGCCGGCAATGCCAGGCACAGCGCCAGCGCGCTGGCGACGATGACCGTGCGCGCGCCCAGGCGGTGGCTGAGCAGCCCGCCCAGCGGCATCGCCAGCACCGAGCCGGCGCCGAAGGCCAGCAGCACCATGCCCAGCCGCGCGTCGTCCAGCGCGAAGCGCGCCTTGACGTAGGGGACCATCGGCGCCCAGGCGGCCATGGCCATGCCCGACAGCAGGAACATGCCGCGGGTGGCGGCGACGGCGCGGGAGACGGTGGGCGCGGGGGTTGGTGCGGAAGCTGGAGGTGAGGCGGGCGGCATGCGGGGAACCTGCGATCGAATGCGAGCCCAGCTTAGACGAACGCGCTAAATCGTGCAAAAACGTGCATCAATCGACGTCGGCGTGCTGCGGCGGTCATTCGGTCTCTGAGCAGCGGCCGGCGCGATTCCGCCTGGGAGTCAGCACTGTGGCGACGCATGCGCTGCCCGCAACGACGACAGGACCCTGCTGGGTCCTGTGTTAGGTGCGAAGTGTGGGAGGCGTGGGCGGCGCGATGGGTACGGCGGTCTCTGGGCGCCACCCTCACCCCTGCCCTCTTGGGGAGGTTGAGCGCGGCGGCTTCTGGTGCATTTCTGGCCGCCGTACCCTCACCCCCGACCCCTCTCCCGGAGGGAGAGGGGAGGTTGGCGCGGCGGTTTCTGGTGCATCTCTGGCCGCCGTACTCTCACCCCCGCCCCTCTCCCGGGGGGAGAGGGGAGGTTGGATCACGGCTGCACGACGTTGATCGTGCCGGGGTTGCTGCGCCCCACCCCGCGCAGGTCGGGGCGGTACATGTCCTCGACCAGCGACGGCGGCACCGTGTAGGTGCCCGGGGTCACCGCGCGCACCAGGTAGAACACCTGCGCCTTGCTGCCCGCCGACAGGCTCAGCGCGGCCACGTAGCGGTCGTCGCGGAACTCCTCGTGCTTGACGTCGGCGGCGTTGGAGCGGTCGCTGATCTCGATGCCGTCCACCACCACGTCGGCCCACTGCTTGGCGTCGCCCAGGTTGAAGTTCTCGATCTCCAGGCCGGCCGGCAGCAGGTCGGTCAGCAACGCGTCGGGCATGCTGGTGTCGGAGGTGATGGTGACGCGCACGATCAGCGCCTCGCCTTCCTTCAACGGCTGCGGCGTCCACGGCTTGCCGTCGGTGCCGTAGAAGCTGCGCTCCACCTTCAGCGTGCTGTCGTCGGCCGCCGGCGGGGTGCGCGGCACGCCGGCGATTTCCAGGCTGGCGTACAGCGGCGGCTGGCCCTGCGGCACGAAGTGCACGCCGCGCGCCAGTTCAGCCTCGCCGAACTGGCGGCCGAAGGCCTTGGCCGGGGCGATCGCCTCGCTGCTGTCGCCGATGCTCAACTGCCCGGACACCTGCGCGGTCTGGCTGTTGAGCAAGGCCTTGCCCATGCGCGCCAGCGCCACCTGCTCCTGCGTGCTCAGCCACAGCCAGCCGCCGCGGCGGCGCGCGTCCAGCTCGCGGCCCAGCGCCATCACCCGCGCGTCGTACTCGGGCTTGGCCAGGCCACGCTCGTGCAGCAGCGCGATCATCAGCGCGTCGTCGCGGACCACGCTGCCGTAGTCGCCGAAGTAGCGCGGCCGGTCGGCGCTGTCCTTGGCGAAACCGGCGGCGATCGCCGCTTCGCCGCGCTTCTTGTCGCCCTGCAGCGACAGCGCCACGCCCAGGTGCACCAGCGACAGGCCGGTCAGCGCCTTGCCGCGGTCGTTGTCGTACAGCGCGCGCAGCGTGCCCAGCGGCGCGCGGTTGACCCGCGCCAGCACGTAGCCGGACCAGGCCTGGTTGGCGAACTTCAGGTTCTCGCGGCGGTCCTGGCCGTAGAAGTTGTTGCCGCCGGACAGCAGGTCCTCGCTGAGCCGGTTCAACGCCTTCTGCAGCACGTTGTCGGGCACCGCGAAGCCGGCGTCCTTGGCGTCGAGCAGGAACTCGGCGATGTACGGGGTCAGCCCCGGATTGACGTAGCCGTCGTCGCCCCACATCGAGAAGTGGCCGCTAGACACCTGCATCGAAGCCAGCCGCCCGAACGCACCTTCCATGCGCGCGCGGCGCGTGGCCGCATCCAGGCCCTTGACCCCGAGCAGGCGCGCGGTGGCGTCGTCGAGCAGCAGCGCGGCGTAGCCCTTGCTGGTGGTCTGCTCGGCGCAGCCGTAGGGGTATTCCAGCGCGCCCTGCAGGGCGCTGGCGAATGGAATCGGCGGCAAGGCGCTGACCAGCATGCGCGCGTTGACCGAGCCGGCCATCAGGCCTTCGGCATCGCTGGCGCCCAGCGTCACCGGCGCCAGCGTGTCCAGCACGCGGGTCTGCGTGCGCAGCACCGACGGCCACGCCGCGCGCACCGGCAGGTCGTAGCGGCGGTCGGCGGCATAGCCATTGCCTTCCACCCGCACCCGCACCTTGGCCACCGTGTAGCCTTCCTGCGCCACCAGCGGGAAGCTCAGCGTGGCCTTGCCGTCCTTGCCCAGCTTGGCGCTGCGTGCGTTGTCGGCGATCGCCAGCGGGCCTTCGCCATCCACCCGCACCTTGAACTCGCCCGGCTGGCCGGTGAAGTTCTGCACGTCCAGGGTCACGGTGCTGCGGTCGCCCGGCGCCATCACCCGCGGCATGCTGGCCTCGGCCACGATCGGCGCGCGCACCAGGGTCTCCACGTCGCGGTTGCCGTAGCGCTCGTCCGAATAGACCAGCGCCGACACGCGCAGGGTGCCGTTGAAGTCCGGCACCGGCAGCTGCACGCGGGCGTTGCCCTTGGCGTCCAGTTGCACCGGGCCGGAGAACAGGTCCACGGTCTGCACCCGCGCGGTCGGCCGCTTGGCCTGCGGCAACGCCGCCAGCGCCATGTCGCCGCCGAAGCGTAGCTTGCCGGTGCCGCCCTCGAAGCTCTCGATGACCCGGCCGTAGATGTCGTACGCATCCACGCCCAAGCGCCGCTGCGCGAAGAACTGCGCATTGGCGTCGGGCACCGGGAAGCGGGTGATGTTGAGGATGCCCACGTCCACCGCGGAGATGGTCACGTGCGCCTGCTTGCCGGCCAGTTCCGGCACGCTCACCGTCACCGGCAGCGGCTGCTCCGGGCGCATCTGCTTGGGCGCGACCAGGCCCACCGCCACGCGCCGGGCCTTGCGGTCCATCGGCACGTAGGCCACGCCGACCGCGCGCGCCGGGGTGATCTTGCTCGGCGCCGAGCCGCCGCGGAACACCAGCGCGGTGACATAGACGTCGTGGCGCTCCCAGTCCTTGGTCACCGGGATCTCAAACGTGCTGCCCGGCTTCACGTCGATGTCCTGCACGTACAGCATGCGGTCGCTCTCGACCATCAGCAGGCCGGGGCCGGCATGCGGCGGGGTCAGGGTGACCTTGAGCGTGTCGCCGGCCTTGTAGCCGGTCTTGTCCAGCGCCAGCTTGACCTTGTCCGGACGCGCATCGAGGCCGCGGTTCTCGTCGTTCCAGCTCCAGCCGGCATGGAACGGATAGCGCGTTGTCAGGCCGGTGGCCGGGTCGAACACGTCCACCCGGTACTCGCCCCACTCCACCGGGAAATCGAACTTGGCGGCGCTGGCGCCGGCATCGACGGTGAGCGTCTGCTTGTTCTCGAAGCGACGGGTGAAGTCGTAGTCCCAACGGTTGTCGGCGAACGCCCAATGGTAGTCGCGCAGCTCGCGCACCAGGGTCACCTTCAGGCCCTTGGCCGGCTGCGGCTTGCCCTGCGCATCCACCCGCATCAGTTCGAAGCGCGCATTGGCGTTGGCGTCGGCACCGTCCTTGTCGTCGAACAGCGGGCGCACGCCGACCAGCGCCGGCGCCGGCCACAGCACGCGCTTGAGCGTGCGGGTGACGGTGCGGCCGCCGGTCTCGTACACGCTGGCCGAGACCAGCGCGGCGATGGTGCTGGTCGGCTTGGCCTCGTCGGGCAGCGCCAGGTCCTCGCTGAGCTTGCCGTCGGCGCCGAACTCGGTATCGACCACGTCCTTGGCCTCGCGCGGCAACTGCAGCGTCGGGTCGCCGAAGAAGTAGCCCGGCAGCGCCTCCACCGGATGCTGCTCGACCGCCACCGCCAGCTTGGCGGTGAAGCGGTTGCCCGCCGCCGGCGCGCCGTACAGGTAGGCGGCGGTGGCCTGCAGCTTGAACGGCTCGCCCGGCTTGAGCGTCTTCTGCGCGCTGTCCAGGTCCAGCTTCATGCGCTCGGGCAGGAACTCCTCGATGCGCAGGGTCATGCCCTGCACCGCTTCCTTGCTGGTCGGGTCGGTGCGGAACTCCACCTGCCAGCGCCCGGTCGGCGCATCGGCGGGGATCAGCTGCTCAAAACTGAAGTAGCCCTGCTCGCCCGGCTGCAGCCGGGTCTCGCGGAAGATCTTGCCGTCGGGCTGCTTAAGCCGCAGGAACACCGGCTGTGCGCCCTTGCCGGTGGTCGGCACCGGCTTGCCGTCGTTGTCGCGCAGCAGCGCCGACACCCGCACGGTCTCGCCGGGGCGGTACAGGTCGCGGCCGGACCAGGCGAACACGTCGAACCAGGCGTTCTCGCGCCCGGCCACCGCGAACTCGCTCAGGTCCAGCGCCGGCTGGTTGAACGGCAGCATCGACAGGTCGGTGCCGCTGCGCGCCACCAGCACCTGGCCGGCGTCGAGCGTGTAGTTCAGCAGCGCGTTGCCGTTGTCGTCGGTCTGGCCCTTGAGGAACAGCTCGCCGTCGGCGCCGAGCACGCGCAGCTCCACCTTCTTCAGCGGCTCGCCGCTCTGCAGCGAGGCGGTGTGCACGAACAGCTTGTCCTTGTAGGCGCGCGCGTGCAGGCCGATGTCGCTGACGGTGAAGAAGGCGGTGTCGTACTCGTTGTCGAACTTGCCGGGGCGGCGCAGCACCGCGAAGTACAGGCCCGGCGCCTGCAGTTCCTTGATTTCCTGGATCGGCAGGTAGGTCAGCGCGCGCTCGTTCTTGTCGCCGCCGAGCACGAAGCGGTTGACGTAGACCGAGTCGGCCATCTGCGAGATCGGGGTGTGCTCGCCATATTCGCTGTCCAGTTCCCAGGTGCCGCGGCGGCCGCCGCGCTGGTACTGGGCGAAGAACGTCGGCAGCGCGCCCTCCTTGACCCGCATGAACTCCACGTCCACTTCCGGCACGTTGAGCGAGACCACCGGCAGCCCGCGGCTCTCGCGCGCCGGCAGCACGCTGCCCTGCGAGGCGAAGCCGACCGCCGGGGTCAGTTCGCCGGTGTAAACCTTCTGCTTGAGCGGCTTGCCCAGGCGGCTGCCGTCGGCGGCCAGCAGGTCGGCCGAGATCACCACCGTGTAGTCCTTGGCCGCCTCCACGTAGGGATAGCGCAGGGTCTTGCCGTCGTCGGACAGCGACCAGGCGCTCTCGTCGGTGCCGACCTTCTCCTCGAAGCGCAGCAGCTTGTCGAAATCCTGGGTGCCGACCAGCGGCCGCGAGAACTCCAGCGCCAGCGACAGCCCGTCGCTCTTCTGGTCGGGATAGGCGCGGACCAGGCCGAAGCCCTTCATCGCTTCCTTATGCCCCTTCACCGGCTCGCCGCTGGCCTCGGGCAACTGCCCGGATTCGTTGCGCTTGCAGCCGCCCAGCGCCAACGCCAGGCCCAGCAGCAAGAACGTCCCCATCAATCCCGCGCGCAGGCCCGCCCAGCGCCGCTTCGAATCCGTGTGCATGCGTTCGCTCCGTGAATGTGGCGCGAGTATAAAGCGCCGGCGCGACGGTCAGGAGGGGCGAAGGTGCACCATCCGTCGGCATGTTCGCAGCAGGCTGCCGTCGGTGCGGACGTCCCTCCCGCCAAGGCACCACCGATCGCCATGGAGCCCCTGTAGGAGCGGCTTCAGCCGCGACGGGCTTTCCCGGTAAAGCCCGTCGCGGCTGAAGCCGCTCCTACCCCCTGGATGAGTAGCCGCGCGCCCTCGCCTCAAGGTCATGTGGGAGGGACGTCAATCACGACGCGACGGCGATGGAGGCGCCGATGGCGCCACTCGTCGGGACTGAAGTCCCTCCCACAGGGGAGCCAATCCGATCGCCCATGCCGACAGCACCCACGGCACGCGTCCTATGTGGGAGGGACTTCAGTCCCGACTGCAAAACAACGAAGCAGCCAACTGCCCCGCTCGTCGCGACGACACGTCAGCGCAGCAACCGCTGCATGTACAGCGCGATCAGCCGCGGCCGGTCCAGCGCCAGGCAGACCTGCGCGTTGGCCGCAGCCCCCGGCACGTCCGCCGTCGGCGTCTCGCGGGTATAGCCCTTGTCGTCGACCACGATGCGCAGCGGCACGGTGGGGCACAGGCCCGGGTCGAGCAACTGCGCCACCGGCACCACGTCGAACAGGGTCGGGGTGGCGCTGGCCCAGGGCTGGTCGGTGTCGCGCCACTGGTAGTAGAGCTGCGCCAGCGCATCGGTCAGCGGCTCGCCATGGGCGAACAGCGCCACCCGCTCCGGCTCCTCCAGGGTCACCTGGGTGGCGTCCAGCGGCAGCATCACGATCGGCACGCCGGCGCCGAACACGCGTTGCGCAGCGGGGATGTCGGCGGCAATGTTGTACTCGGCCGCCGGCGGATTCGACGGACGGTAGCGCGACTTGCCGTAGCCCGCGCGCACCGAGCCGCCCATCAACACCACCTGCTTGAGTTGCGCGAAACCGGCCGGGTCGCGCTGCTGCGCGCGCGCCGCGTCGGTCAGCGGGCCGAGCACCAGCAGAGTGACCTCGCCGGGATGCCGCCGCGCCTGGTCCAGGATGAACTGCGCCGCATCCGGCGCCTTGCGCGGCAGCGTACCCTTGGCTGCCCAGCGCGCTTGGCTGAAGGGAATCGTGCTGTCGGTGCGCTGGCCGATCGCCAGTGGAATCTCGCTGCGGCCGGCCTGCTGCAGCAGCCGCTGCAGCAGTTGTGCGCGCAGGCCGGTGTCGCCCCAGGCCGAAGCGATGCCCAGCACCTGCAGCTCCGGGCTGCGCAACAGTAGTGCCAGCGCGAATGCATCGTCGATGTCGTCGCCGACGTCGGTGGACACCACCACCTTCTGCACCGGTGCGCTCGTCGTTGGCGCTGGCGCCGCCACCGCATCGGCCGCCCAGGTGGCCGCGATCAGCAGCGCCGACGCCGCCCATTGCTTCAGCACGCGCATGCGCGTCTCCCAAAAAAAGAACCGCCGGCATGATAGCCGGCGGTCGGTGTTGCGACGGCGAGGCCGCGAATCAGAAGTTGGCGCGGAACTGTGCGCCGACGATGCGCGGATCGTTGATGAAGCCGGTGAGGTTGTTGAAGTCGATCGCACCGGTGGCGCGGATCTGGTTGGTGCAGTTGCGGCAGAACACCGAGACTTCGTACGCGCCGGCGCCCCAGTTGTAGCCGATCTTGGCACCGCCCTCGAGCAGCGGCTGGCCGACGAACTCGCGCGAGTCGTACAGGAAGAAGTTGATCTCGCTGCGGTAGGACCAATCGGTGAAGAAGAAGAACTCGGCGTCGTCGCCGACCGGGATGCCGTAGCGCAGGGTCGCGTTGCCCATCCACTTGGCAGCCTGCGGCAGCACGTTGCCGTCGATCAGCGCGCGGCCGGAGGCATTGATCGGATCGGTCACGGTGCAGGTGCGGCACACGCCCACCGACAGGGTCGGGTCCTCGATGCGGGTCCAGTTGTAGGCGCCGCCCAGGGTCATGCGCAGGTTCTGGGTCAGCAGCGCTTCGAAGTCGAACTCGGCGCCGCGCGCCTTGGAGGCCTTGGCGTTGAGCAGGCGCACGTCGTTGGAGGCGCCGCCGACCGCGGTCAGCTGCTGGTTCTTCACCTTGAAGTCGTAGACGTCGAAGCTCAGGCGCGCACGCTTGTCGAACAGGTCGGACTTGATGCCGATCTCGTAGGAGTCCACGGTCTCCGGCGCGGCCACGGTCAGCGGCGCGGTGGCCGACGGCACGCCGAAGCTGGCGCCGCGGAAACCGCGGGCGGCGCGCCCGTAGACGTTGACGTTGTCGTTGATGGTGTAAGTGGCGCTGAGGTCGCCGGTGACCTTGGAATTGTCGGTGCTGCCGCTGGAGGGCTGCTGCAGGGTCACGCGGTCCAGCGCGAGCACGTCGAAGGTCTTCTTGTCGTAGGTGTAGCGGATGCCGGCGCGCAGGTTCAGGCGCTCGGTGGCCGCGTAGTTCAGCGAGCCGAACGCCGCCCACGAGGTGTTGCGCTGGCGGGTCAACTGGTAGCTGGACAGGGTGCCGCCGGCCAGGGTGTTGTAGGTGTAGTTCTCGCCTTCCACCGAATCGTTGAAGTAGTACAGGCCGGCCTGCCAGTTCAGCGGCCCGGCGTACTGCGACTCGGCGCGCAGCTCCTGCGAATACTGGTCCAGGTTCTTGATGCCGCCGGCGGTCTCCACCGGGAACGCGATCACCCCGGGGCCGGACGGCGGCGCGAACACCGCGCCGTAGCCGCCGTCGATGTCGCCGCGGCTGTAGTACTTGCCGATGCCCTCGTAGCCGGTGATCGAGTGCAGCACGATGTCGCCCAGGTCCCAGGTCAGGTTGGCGCTGCCGCCGTAAGTCTGCAGTTCCTGGGTGTTCTTGCCGTCGATGGACACCTTGTCCGGGTCGAAGCCGGCGACCAGCTGGTTGGTGCCCGGCTGGAAGATGTTGGCGCGGAACAGCCGCGCGGTGCCGTCGAGGTGGCGCGCATGCGCGTTGAACAGCGCGCTGAAGTCCTCGCCCGGCTGGAACAGCACCTGCAGGCGCACCGCCGAGTCCATGTAGCCTTCGAAGGAGCGATTGTCGATGGTGTTGTCGACCCAGTCGCCGCGGCGCTGGCCCAGCGCCGACAGGCGCGCGGCCCACTTGTCGCCCATCGCCACGCTCAGGCCGGTTTCCATGGTCATGGTGCCGTAGGTGCCGTAGGACAGGCTGGCGTAGCCGTCGTTGGCGCCGATGGTCGGCTTGACCGAGTTGAACTTGACCACGCCGGCGGGGGTGTTGCGGCCGAACAGCGTGCCCTGCGGACCGCGCAGCACTTCCAGGCTCTGCAGGTCGAAGATCGGGAAGCCCTTCAGGAACGCGTTCTCGGCGACCACGTCGTCATAGATCAGCGACACCGGCTGCGAGGCGTAGGTGTTGAAGTCGGTGTTGCCGTAGCCGCGGATGTAGAAGCGCGGGAACACGCGGCCGTTGGACGACTCGACGTTGAGGCTGGGCGCCTTGCCGGCCAGCACGCGCACGTCCGAGCCGCTGGTGGCGATGGCGTCCAGGTATTCCGGGCGCAGCACGCTGGCCGACACCGGCACGTCCTTGGAGTCCTCGGCGCGGCGCTCGGCGGTGACCTTGATCGTGTCCAGACGGGCGACCCCGTCGGTGCTGTCCGCCTGCTGGGCGGCGGCGGGGAACGAAAGCGCGGAAACGACGGCAACGGCAAGCGCACTGGCGCGCAGCGACCAACTGGCAGACATGGGAACTCCGGGATGGGTGGGCGTAATCGGGAGCGCGCCGAGTCCTTGCCGCGCCGCAGCATAATTAACACAAAATATACAACCTGCGGCGGCCGGCGTCACCTGGGGAGGCGGGGATTTGGGATTGGGGAGTCGGGATTGGCAAAAGCGGGGCGGTTGCGGGGGCTGCTCGCCTGCCGGCCCGGGCCGGCTTCCCTTCTCGGATGGCCGCAGCCGCTTTTGGTCGCGTCGGGACTGAAGTCC
>NZ_NKUH01000160.1:0-714 GCF_009192895.1 Xanthomonas sp. LMG 12460
AGACACCGCTTGTGCTTCATCCGCCACGGTGATGCCGTTCTGCTTGAAGGTCTCGTAGACCGGCGCCACCGGCATCACGTAGTAGCCCGCTTCGGCCAGCGGCAACGTGGTGACCGACAGCACGCTCAGGCTGGCGTTGACGTCCGGTGCATGGCTGACCGGCGGCAAGACCAGGATCGACCGCGGTTTGCTGGCCTTGTACGCGCTGTAATCGCGCGACATCGGCTGCGTCGCGCAGGCGCTCAGCAGCAGACCGAGCACGGCCACGCAGGCCATTCTTGCGACGTTCTTCATTGCGCGCTCCTCGCGTTGCTGGCGTTCTTCAACAACAGATCGATGTAGGTGCCGGACTCGGGATACTGCGTCTTCTCGGCGAGGAGTTCCTGCTGCGCTTTGGCATCGTTGCCGGTTTCGGCGTACAGCATGCCCAGATGTGCCTGCAGTCCCGGCGGCGGCCTGCGGTTGGCGGCCTGCATCACCTGCAGGTCCTTTTCCAGCGCCTGGATCTGCTGTTCCGGGCTACCGCCCTTGAAATGGCTGTAGACCTGATCCTGGTAGCTGCCCCACTGGTAGAGCGAGGCGCTCTGGTGGGCGCAGCCGACCAGCGCGAGCATGGCGCAGGCGCCAAGCCAGAACCGCGTGCGGACATTGAGGGTATTCATGTGCAAGGGTCCGTTGCGGGTCACTTGACCGGCTTCCAGGCGCCGGAGTCGA
>NZ_NKUH01000161.1:0-641 GCF_009192895.1 Xanthomonas sp. LMG 12460
CCTGCGCGACCGAAACCCATCAGAGCGTCAAACCGCAGACAGTTTCGGCGGCCAGCGTGCCTTACGCCGGCGCACGCGCGCCGATCGCGGTGGGCAAGTTCGACAACCGCTCCTCCTTCATGCGCGGCCTGTTTTCCGATGGTGCGGATCGCCTGGGCAGCCAGGCCAAGACCATCCTGATCACCCATCTGCAGCAGACCAATCGTTTCCGTGTGCTGGATCGCGACAACATGGGCGAGATCAAGCAGGAAGCGCAGATCAAGGGCCAGGCGCAGCAACTCAAGGGCGCCGACTACGTCGTGACTGGCGACGTGACCGAGTTCGGCCGCAAGGAGACCGGCGATACGCAGCTGTTCGGCATTCTCGGCCGTGGCAAGCAGCAGCAGGCCTATGCCAAGGTCAGCCTGAACGTGGTCGATAGCGCGACGTCCGAAGTGGTGTATTCGGTGCAGGGCGGCGGCGAGTACACCTTGTCCAACCGCGAGGTCGTCGGCTTCGGCGGGACCTCCAGCTACGACTCCACGCTCAACGGCAAAGTCCTGGATCTGGCGATCCGCGAGGCTGTCAACAATCTCACCGCCGCGATCGACTCCGGCGCCTGGAAGCCGGTCAAGTGACCCGCAACGGACCCTTGCAACTGA
>NZ_NKUH01000162.1:0-761 GCF_009192895.1 Xanthomonas sp. LMG 12460
TTTAGAAATTTTTGCGGGGCCGTCGCAATGCGGGCGTGCACGGGTCGTGTTGCTCGGTCGCCGGACCTGGATGCTGCGCCATCGCGCTGCGGCACACTGCATCGCGCCAGAGATCGGCCAATCCACAGCGGAGAATCGGCAATGCGCCGATCCCGGGCCACCGACGGCGACCCTACGCTGCGCAGCGAGCGAGATCGGTGCGCCACGACGCGGCCACCCCGGATTTCCGGATGCTCCCGCCCAACGCATGTTGGCGGCCCTGTGCGTCGGGAGAATCCTCATGCTCATTTATGTCGGCCTGGACGGCGATCAGGCGGATCAGCGCGGCGCCAAGCTGAAAGCCTTGCAATCCCACTTCGGCGAAAACCAATCGCATGCGCTGACCCTGCTCGACGCGGCCTCGCTATCGCCCAGCAACAAGACGCGCGGCAAGCGCTTGGTGATCAATTCGCACGGCAACGTCAACGTCTTCGCCGGGCTTGCACCGGAGGCATTCCTGCAGCAACTGCTGGCCAAGGGACTGGGCAAGGAGTCGTTCGAGGAGATCGTGCTGATGGCCTGCCAGGTCGGCGCGCAGAGCCAAACCAACTCCATCGCCAACAACTTCGCCAAGGACCTGAAGCGCTTGCTGGTCGGCCACGGCATCCTCGCCAAGCTGTACGCGCCGCGCGGCACGCTGACCTACCTCGTGCACACCGAGCAGAAGCTGGGCCAGACGTTCTACGTGGTGGACAGCATGCATATTGCCTGCCCGGAGCGGA
>NZ_NKUH01000163.1:0-880 GCF_009192895.1 Xanthomonas sp. LMG 12460
TTGTTACCTGTCGCTACACCTCAGATGGTCTCGCACTCGTCTCTGACAGGTACCCACGACGTTGTAACTGGCCATATGCTGCGCAGGCTCCGGGCCACACCTCCACCCGCAAGATCGTCGGCAGCGTCAGATGTTTATAAGAGACGGAATCCCGAATCCCTAATCCCGACTCCCCGCCGCCTCAGCAGCCTCGATCGTGTTCTGCATCAGCGTGGCCACGGTCATCGGCCCGACCCCGCCCGGTACCGGCGTAATCCAACTGGCCCGCTGCGCCGCCGCGTCGAAGCCGACGTCGCCGACCAGGCGGCCGTCGTCCAGGCGGTTGATGCCGACGTCGATCACCACCGCGCCGGGCTTGACCCACTCGCCCGGGATCAGCCCCGGCCGGCCCACCGCCACCACCAGGATGTCGGCGTCGCGCACCCGCGCCTGCAGCACCTCCGGCGGGGTGAACTTGTGGCAGCAGCTGACCGTGCAGCCGGCGATCAGCAGCTCCAGCGCCATCGGCCGGCCAACGTGGTTGCTGACGCCGACGATGGTGGCGTTGCGCCCGCGCACCGGCTGGTCGGTGTGCGCCAGCAGGGTGACGATGCCGCGCGGCGTGCACGGGCGCAGGCCGAATTCGCGCAGCGCCAGGTGGCCGACGTTCTCCGGATGGAAGCCGTCCACGTCCTTGCGCGGATCGATGCGGTGGATCAGCCGGCTGGCGTCGGGGATGCCCGGCAGCGGCAGTTGCACCAGGATGCCGTGGATCTTGGGGTCGGCATTGAGCCGGTCGATCAACGCCAGCAGCTCGGCCTCGCTGGTGCCCGCCGGCAGGTCGTAGTCGAACGCCTCGATGCCCACCTTCTCGGCCGCGCGACGCTTGTTGCGCACGTAC
>NZ_NKUH01000164.1:0-790 GCF_009192895.1 Xanthomonas sp. LMG 12460
CATTTCGGCCTGCTGTACGACATCTACCACATGCAGATCATGGAGGGCGACATCATCGCCACCATCGGCAAGCATCACGCGTGCTTCAAGCATTACCACACCGCCGGCGTCCCGGGCCGGCACGAGATCGGGGACGATCAGGAGCTCCACTATCCCGCCATCTGTCGCGCGATCCGCGATACCGGTTTCGATGGCTATCTGGCGCAGGAATTCGTTCCTACCGCGCCGGATCCCGTCGGCTCGCTGCGCGAGGCGATCCGCCTCTGCGATGTCTGAAACGCTATCCACCGAGGTGAAGTAGAACCCATGGCAGACAATCATTACGACGCCATCGTCGTTGGCTCGGGCATCAGTGGCGGTTGGGCGGCGAAGGAGCTGACCGAGAAAGGACTCAAGGTCCTGATGCTGGAACGCGGACGCAACATCGAGCACGTCAAGGACTACGTCAACGCGATGAAGGAGGCGTGGGATTTCCCGCATCGCAACCGCCCGACCCAGGCGATGAAGGCCGATTATCCGGTGCTGATGCGCGACTACGCCCTGGTCGAGAACCTGCAGGGAATGTGGGCCAACGAAAAGGAATCGCCCTACACCGAGATCAAGCGATTCGACTGGTTCCGCGGCTATCACGTGGGCGGCCGCTCGCTGATGTGGGGACGGCAGAGCTATCGCCTGTCGGACCTGGATTTCGAGGCGAACCTGAAGGACGGCATCGCCACCGATTGGCCGATCCGTTACGCCGACCTCGCACCCTGGTACGACCACGTGGAGAAGTTCGCCGGCATCGCCG
>NZ_NKUH01000165.1:0-505 GCF_009192895.1 Xanthomonas sp. LMG 12460
CCACTCCCCACTCCTCACTCCCCGCCCCACCTCCACTCGCCGCCGACATGGGCATCCGGCATGCTCCGCGCTCCTCTCAGGGATCGCCCATGTCCGACCGACCGTCTTCGCCCCGCTGGCCCCGCAACGCCCTGATCGCCCTGTCCTCGCTGCTGGTCTCGGCCTGCAGCAGCCTGTTCTTCGGCGGCCTCAACGCCAGTTCCTCGCGGCATGGCCTCCACGAGCAACGTGGGATCGTCTACGACGCGGCGCATGGCCTGGCACTGGACGTGTATCGCCCCGCCGGGGTGGAGCACGCGCCGGTGGTGGTGTTCTTCCACGGCGGTACCTGGAAGACCGGCAACCGCCAGAACTACCGCTGGGCCGGCGAAGCGCTGGCGCGGCACGGCGTGGTCGCGATCGTGCCGGACTACCGCAAGTATCCGCAGGTGACCCTGGACGGCTTCATGCGCGATGCCGCCACGGCGGTGGCCTGGAGCCAGCGCCATGCCGCCGACTACGGCGG
>NZ_NKUH01000166.1:0-1449 GCF_009192895.1 Xanthomonas sp. LMG 12460
CCGCCGCATGACCACAGCCCAGATCTGGAGGCCGGAACCGTCAAATGGCCGCCGAGACGCCCCAGACACCGCGGGCAGCGCCCCCGTGCCCACCGCCACCACCTCCAACCAGAGCGGCATCGCCGCCACTGCCACTGCCGCCGCGGGTACCACCAACTTCCTGAAGGACGTGGACATCTCGACCTTCCAGGGCGCGCAGAAGGCGTTGAGCATCATCGACAACGCGCTGACCTCGGTGAACTCCTCGCGTGCGGACATGGGTGCGATCCAGAACCGCTTCACCTCCACCATCGCCAACCTGAGCTCCACCTCGGAGAACCTGTCGGCCTCGCGCAGCCGCATCCGCGATACCGACTACGCCAAGGAAACCGCCGAGCTGACCCGCACGCAGATCCTGCAGCAGGCCGGCACCGCGATGCTGGCCCAGGCCAAGCAGGCGCCGCAGAGCGTGCTGAGCCTGCTCCAGGGCTAAGCGCAGCAAGCCGCGATGCACCGCCGAGGGCTTCTACGCCATTAGGAGCCCTCGAGCGGAAAAGATATCAAACACGTTAAAACCAAGGCGTACAAATGGCACAGGTCATCAATACCAACGTAATGTCGCTGAACGCTCAGCGGAACCTCAATACCACCAGCGCCAGCCTGGCGACGACGATCCAGCGCCTGTCCTCGGGCCTGCGCATCAACAGCGCCAAGGACGACGCGGCCGGTCTGGCGATCTCCGAGCGCTTCACCACCCAGATCCGCGGCCTGGACGTGGCCTCGCGCAACGCCAACGACGGCATCTCGCTGGCGCAGACCGCCGAAGGCGCGATGGTCGAAATCGGCAACAACCTGCAGCGTATCCGCGAACTGGCGGTGCAGTCGGCCAACGCCACCAACTCCACCACCGACCGTGGCGCGCTGAACTCGGAAGTCAAGCAGCTGGCCTCGGAAATCGACCGCGTCTCCAGCCAGACCAACTTCAACGGCACCAAGCTGCTGGACGGCTCGTTCTCCGGCGCGCTGTTCCAGGTCGGCGCCGACGCCGGCCAGACCATCGGCATCAACAGCATCGTCAACGCCAGCGCCGCCTCGCTGGGCAAGGCCGGCTTCGCCGCCACCCAGACCACCACCAACGCCCTGGCCTCGGGCACCGCCACCGCCAGCGGCAGCTTCTCCGGCATGTCCGTCAACGGCGTCAGCATCGCCTCGGTCTCGGTGGCCGTCGGCGACGTGGACACCGATGTGGCCAAGAAGATCGCCTCGGCGATCAACGACAAGCTGGCCCAGACCGGCGTGTACGCCTCGCTGGACAGCAGCAACAAGCTGAAGCTGGAATCGGTCAAGGGCGGCCAGGACTTCTCGTTCACCGCGGGCAGCGCCACCGGTGCCACCGGCATCACCTTCGACCAGAGCGGCATCGCCGCCACTGCCACTGCCGCCGCGGGTACCACCAACTTCCTGAAGGAC
>NZ_NKUH01000167.1:0-1324 GCF_009192895.1 Xanthomonas sp. LMG 12460
CGCCAGGCTGGCGCTGGTGGTGTTGAGGTTCCGCTGAGCGTTCAGCGACATTACGTTGGTATTGATGACCTGTGCCATTTTGATATCTCCTCTAAGCGATTTGTCCGGCAACCCATTGGTGCCTGGAGCCTCCGCAGGGGGCCATCAATTGGCCAGTGCCGCTGCTGGTATAAGTAACGGCAGTCGGTGCGCAACCTTTAGGGATTTACTGCCGAAAATTTGGCGTTTCGGCGATTTGCGTGACACCAGAAACGCGGCGAAAGGCTTGTTTCGGCCGCGCTTCGTCAAACTTTAGGCGTCTTGCACAAGTCGGGGAAAGAGCGGCCTGGGTCGCGCCGAGGGCGATGCGCGCGATGCTCTCGATCGTGTGTCGCGTCGACGACGCGAACGCTTGACCTGCCGGTACGCAGCGCATCGCGACGCGACGGCTTGGCCATCTCTCCCTCTACCTGTCTGATCGCCTTACGGCCGTCCATGGCGATGAAGTAGAAGGAGCGTCGGTTGTCCGGCGATGTAGGCAATGCCAGCGCGCTTTCAGGTCGTGCACTGCGTTGATGACGCATGACAGGCGATCTTGAAGTGCGGCCACGGCCATCGCCAACTGCTGACCGCCATCCAGCCCACTGGTCACTTGTCGCGCGACAGCGCAGGCGGTCGGTGGCCATGGCTGTCTCCCGTCGATCCCGCATAACGGCTCGCATGCACGGGATCGCCGCGAATAGCATGGCCACGCCTTCAGCTGGCCGTCGCCCTGCCAGTCATGGCAGCGCTCGCCTTCGGCGTCGAGGACCGGCAACGCGCGGAGATGGCGCTTCCTCCGGGATGCGACGGCCCGTCGCGGGAAGAGGAAACAAAAAAGGCCCCTCCTTGCGGAGGGGCCTCGGTGGCGCAATGCGGCTGGCGACGCTTAGCCCTGGAGCAGGCTCAGCACGCTCTGCGGTGCCTGCTTGGCCTGGGCCAGCATCGCGGTGCCGGCCTGCTGCAGGATCTGCGTGCGGGTCAGCTCGGCGGTTTCCTTGGCGTAGTCGGTATCGCGGATGCGGCTGCGCGAGGCCGACAGGTTCTCCGAGGTGGAGCTCAGGTTGGCGATGGTGGAGGTGAAGCGGTTCTGGATCGCACCCATGTCCGCACGCGAGGAGTTCACCGAGGTCAGCGCGTTGTCGATGATGCTCAACGCCTTCTGCGCGCCCTGGAAGGTCGAGATGTCCACGTCCTTCAGGAAGTTGGTGGTACCCGCGGCGGCAGTGGCAGTGGCGGCGATGCCGCTCTGGTCGAAGGTGATGCCGGTGGCACCGGTGGCGCTGCCCGCAGTTAGTGCAATAGT
>NZ_NKUH01000168.1:0-549 GCF_009192895.1 Xanthomonas sp. LMG 12460
TGCGCCTGGCCAAGGCGCAGGTCGATGCCGGCAAGTCCGATGCCGCGTTGACCACGCTGCGCGCGCTCAAGGCGGACGGCGAAATGAAGGTGCTGGTCGACCATCGCGTGGCGCGGTTGCTGATTTCCGGCGGCAAGCCGCAGGACGCGCTGGCGCTGGTGGCCTCGGCCACCGATTCGCAGGGTCTGGAGATTCGCGGCGATGCGCTGATCGCGCAGGGCAAGCGCGAGGCTGCGCGCGATGCGTACGCCAAGGCGCTGACCAGCCTGGACGTGGCCTCGCCGCAGCGGCGCGTGGTCGAAACGAAATTGATGGATGCGGGCGGCAGCGTGCCGAATGCCGCGGAGCCGATCTGATGAAGGTAGTCATGTTCAAACGTGTCGCCACCGTGGCCCTGCTGGGTCTGGCCTTGTCGGGTTGCACCACCGTCAAGGGCTGGTTCGCCGGCAAGGATGCGGCCGCCAAGAAAGCCGCCGAGCCGGCCGAACTGGTGAAGTTCACCCCGTCGGTGAAGGTGGTGAAGCTGTGGTCCACCGATGCCGGCAAGGG
>NZ_NKUH01000169.1:0-738 GCF_009192895.1 Xanthomonas sp. LMG 12460
GGTCTTGCCGAATCGTCCGGCGCCCCCATCTTGGGTACCGCTATGGCCCTGCTCCCCATTCTCGAATTCCCCGATCCGCGCCTGCGTACCAAGGCGGTGCCGGTCGACGCCGCCGAGGTCACCTCCGCAGCCTTCCAACGCCTGCTCGACGACATGTTCGAGACCATGTACGACGCGCCCGGCATCGGCCTGGCCGCCAGCCAGGTCGACGTGCACAAGCGCTTCATGGTCATCGACGTCAGCGAGGAGAAGAACGCCCCGCAGGTGTTCATCAACCCGCAGATCGTGCAGCGCGACGGCGAACAGGTGTACCAGGAAGGCTGCCTGTCGGTCCCCGGCATCTACGCCGACGTGACCCGCGCCGACGCCATCACCGTGCGCTACCTGGACCGCCAGGGCCAGCCGCAGGAACTGAGCACCGACGGCCTGCTGGCGGTGTGCGTGCAGCACGAGATGGACCACCTCGACGGCAAGCTGTTCGTCGACTACCTGTCCCCGCTCAAGCGCGAAATGGTGCGCAAGAAGCTGGCCAAGGCGCGCAAGCACGTGGCGTGAGGCCGGGAACCGGGAATGGAGACACGGGAATCGTAAGCGCGGTGCCCGTGCCATTTCCGGGTCCGCGCGCTTTTCCCATTTCCCATTCCCCATTCCCGGTTCCCAGCCTCCATGAAACTCGTCTTCGCCGGTACGCCGGACTTCGCCGTGCCGTCGTTGCGCGCGGCTGCGCAGCGCCATGAA